>NZ_JBHLVZ010000043.1:0-212071 GCF_042433125.1 Muricoccus vinaceus
GCCCCACCGCCTCCAGCCGCTGCGACTGACGCAAACGCTCCTCCAGCGCCAAGCGCTCGGTGATGTCGGTGTGCACCACCAGGATGGCGTCGGGCGCCCTGGGCTCGTTCCGCACGAAGCTCCAGTTGGATTCCACCACCACGCGGTGGCCGCTCCTGTGCCGCTGCTTGAAGCGCCCGCTCCACTGGCCCGTCTCCAGCACGGTGCGGAAGGCCTCGTGATAGCTGGCGGGGTCCTCGTAGATCCGCTCGACCAGCTCGCCGCTGTCCATGCCGGCGACCTCCGCCGGCGTCCAGCCATGCATGCGCACGGCGCTGCGGTTGGCATAGACGATGCGGCCGTCCATGCCGTGCACCACGATCCCGTCCTGCACGAGGTCCAGCAGCGCGGCCTGTTCCTCGAGCTTGGTCTGGTGGAGCAGGCGCGCGGTCACGTCCTCGTAGGTCGCGACCCAGCCGCCATCGGCCAGCGGCTGGTGCGACACCGAGAGGGAGCGCCCCGCACCGTCCGCGCGCACGAAGGCCGCCGCCTCGGCGGCCTCGGTCAGGCGCCGGTGCTCGGCCCAGGTGGCCTCGGTGGCACGGCGGCCGAAGCTGGCGGAGGACGCGAGGAGCGCCTTGGCCTCCGCCCCGGGCACGGCCAGGCCGGGGGGAAGAGCGAACAGCTCGCTGAAGCGCCGGTTGCCGACGATCAGCCGGTGCTCCTCGTCGAACATGCCCAGGCCATGCGACATGTTGTTCAGCGCCGCCTCGAACAAGCGGTTCTGCCGCAGCATCTCCGCGTCCCGCTCCTTCAGCGTCGCGTTCTGCTCGGTCAGCGCGCTGACGGCCTCCTGCACGCGTTCGTTGGCGGCGGCCAGGCGCTCGCCGGTGCGGGTGAGGTCGAGCACGAGCGCGCGCACCTCGGCGTTGGAGCGCGCGAGCAGGCGGTTGCGCCGGACGGCGAAGGCCGCGAGCGCCAGGGAGCAGCCGATCAGCGCCACCAGCAGGCCCGAGAACAGCCATTGCAGCCGGTCCAGGTGGCGCACGTCCTGCGCGTCCAGTTCCAGGGCGTGGGCCCGGGCGACGGAAGCGAGCCGCGCCAGCGGCCGGTTGAGCGACGTGAACTCGGCCATGATGGCGGCAACGGCCGCCTCGTCGCCCAGGGTCCGCATCAGGGGCCGCGACGCCTCCACCGCGGCCGAGAGCCTGCTGACGACGGGCTCGAGCTCGGGACGGGTGCGGACCAGGGCCGCGACCTCCCCGTTCAGCAACATGGAAAGGCGGGACTCGACGATGCCGAACCAGGTCCGCACCGTCTGTTGTTCCGCCTCGCCCGGGGTGATCGCGAGTTCCCCGAGCGCGCCCTGGAGGCGCGCCACCTCCATGCCGGCCTGGGATGCGGGCCAGCCGAGATTGTAGCGCGACATCTTTCCGAGGGCGGCCTGCCGGTCGAAGATCAGGATGGAGGTGGCGATGGCCGCCGCCGCAAGCGCCGCGCCGAGCAGCACGAAGCCGGCCTGCACATGCGTCTCCGACAGCCGGGCACGAAGCCAGCGCGACGCCGCCCCGCCGAAGAACCCCGGCGTGGCCGGGGATGCGCCGGGGGTGGGCACGCCCAGCACCTTCATCGGACGATCAGCTGGGAAACGGACCACGCCGAGCGGCCGTAATACAGGGGCGAGCGCAGCACCGGGTTGGCGTCGTAGGGGTACACGATGAACAGCGGGCCGCGATCATTGGCGGGCATGGGAACCCCGTTGCGGTGAGTCGCGAGCAGCACGTCGAAGCGGGTGAGGTCCGGCATGGGAATGTCGGTGGAATAGTCGTTGAGCGCGATCGCGGTCACCGTGGTTCCCGCTGCTCCCACCGCCTCCATCACGCTGGCCAGCGGAACGCCGTCGAAGCGCACGGGGGCATCGTACCAGGGCGTCTGGGTGGTGATGGAGGCCGAGCCCAGGGCATGCAGCATGGGGCGGTCGAAAACCGCCCGGTCCCCCTCGTTCCTGCGCCGGATCCGGCCCGACACGGTGAGGATCGCGGGCTGGGTGCGGCCCGGAAGCTCCCTGGCCCAGGACCGCACCGGCAGCAGCCCGAGAAGCAGCCCCAGGCGGCGCCGGCCGATCCGCGGCTGAACTCCGGCAATCATCCGGCGGGCCGAGTTGGCGAACCCTGAGAGTTCGTTTTCATGCTGAAAGTGGATCCTGCTGGTCCAGCGTGAGACTCGTTCTACGCCGACCATACGCCAAACTGCACACTTTTCCGTGACTTCTCGCGCGATGTTATGACAATGCAACCAAGGGCGGGGGTTTTACCAGGTTTCGCCTCGGCCG
Organism: Muricoccus vinaceus; assembly: GCF_042433125.1. Classification (NCBI taxonomy): domain Bacteria; kingdom Pseudomonadati; phylum Pseudomonadota; class Alphaproteobacteria; order Acetobacterales; family Roseomonadaceae; genus Muricoccus; species Muricoccus vinaceus. The sequence continues at coordinate 2,312 of NZ_JBHLVZ010000043.1, forward strand.
GAATATTTCCTCCGGCGGCCTTCAGTGTCCTAACCGCGTGCTGCGCCTGCCCTCGCCGGGGGGGCCGGCTGGCCGCCCTGCCCGCTGGCCTCGTGCGGGACGGGGATTTCCTGGCGGTGCTGGCGGAAACCGAGCACGAGGCCGAGGCCGCCGCCGCCCGCCTGGGCGCCTGCCTGGGCGCTCGCCTGGCCTGGGAGGAGCGCGACACCCTGCCGGACGAGGCCGCCATGGCCGAATGGCTCCACGCCGCGTCGCAGAAGGAAACCGTGATCATCGCGCGCGGGGAGGCACCCCCCGCCCGCGGGGTCGCGGCACGCTTCTTCCGCCCGCCCGTGGCGCACGCCTCCATAGGCCCCTCCTGCGCCATCGCGCGGTGGGAGCAAGGCCGGGTGGAGGTCTGGTCGCACACCCAGGGGCCCTACAACCTCCGCACGGACATGGCCCTCGCCCTGCGCATCCCCGAGGAAGCCGTCACCATCCGCCACGTGGAGGGCGCGGGCTGCTACGGCCACAACGGCGCCGATGACATGGCCCTGGACGCGGCGCTGGCCGCGCGCGCCGTGCCGGGCCGGCCGGTGCGCGTGCTCTGGAGCCGGGCGGACGAGCTGGCCTGGCCGCCCGTCTCCTCCGCCATGCTGGTGGAGGTGGAGGCCGCGCTGGACGAGGCCGGGAACATCGGCGCCTTCCGGCTGGAGGTGACGAGCAACGGCCATTCCTCCCGCCCGGGGCGGGGGAAGCTGCCGACGCTGCTGGCGGCGGCGCATCTGGCGGAGCCCTTCGCCGTGCCCCCGGCCATCAACGTCTCCGCCGAGCGCGGCGGCGGGGCGCAGCGCAACGCGGTGCCGATCGACCGCGTGCCGGCGCTCCGGGTGCGGATGCGCACGGTGACGGAGATGCCTCTCCGTGCCTCCGCGATGCGCCGCCTGGGGGCGCCGCTGAACGTCTGGGCCATCGAGTCCGTGATGGACGAGCTGGCCGCCCTCGCCGGCGCCGACCCGCTCCATTTCCGCCTGCGCCACCTGGACGACCCGCGTGCGGCCGCGGTGCTGCGCGAGGCGGCGGCGATGGCCGGCTGGGAAGGACGGACCCGGCGGGGGGGCTTGGGCTGGGCATGGCGCTGGCGCGCTACAAGAACCTGGGCGGGTGGTGCGCGGTCTTCGCCGAGGTGGAGGCGGAAGAGGTCGTGCGCGCCCGGCGGATCTGGATCGCCGCCGACCTGGGGGAGGTGATCAACCCCGATGGCGCCGCGAACCAGCTGGAGGGCGGCGCCGGCGAGCCCTCCTTCGGGCCTAGCGTCGCGGCCATCGCCAACGCCATTCACGACGCCCTCGGCGTCCGGCCGCGCGCCATGCCCTTCACCCCGGAGAACCTCGCGGCCGCCATGGGGTGAAGCCCCGGTGGGTGAGGGGCGGGGCGGCTCAGTCCTTGCCGAGCACCCCGTCGATCCGGCGCCACAGCCCCATGGGGTTGCCATCCCGCAGCGCGGCCGGAAGCAGCGCCTCCGGCATGTCCTGGTAGCAGACCGGCCGCAGGAAGCGCGCGATGGCGAGGGAGCCGACCGAGGTGGAGCGGCCATCGGAGGTGGAGGGATAAGGGCCGCCATGCACCATGGCGTGGCTGACCTCGACCCCCGTGGGATAGCCGTTCACCAGGATGCGGCCCACCCGGCGCTCCAGCACGGGCAGCAGCAGCCGCGCGGCCTCAAGGTCGCCCTCGTCCATCTGGATGGTGGCGGTGAGCTGGCCTTCCAGCCCCTCGGCCAGGCGCAGCATCGTTTCCACGTCCGGGCAGCGGATCACGAGGGAGGCGGCGCCGAACACCTCCTCGGCGAGCGCGGGGTCCTCCATGAAGTGGGCGGCGGTGGTCTCGAACAGCGCGGCCTCCCCCTGGGTGCCGGCGGTGGCGAGCTGGCCCGAGGCGACCTTGCGCACGCGGTTGTTGCCCGCGAGATGCGCGACACCCGTCTGGTAGGCCTTGAGGATGCCCGGCGTCAGCATGGTCTGGGCCGGCGCCCCGCCCAGCGCCTCGGTGGCGGAGGCGAGGAAGTTGTCGAGGTCGGGCCCATCGAGGGCCATCACCAGGCCGGGATTGGTGCAGAACTGCCCGGCGCCGAGGGTCAGCGAGCCCACGAAGCCCCTGCCCATCGCGGCGGCACGGCTGGCCATCGCCTTGGGCAGCAGGAAAACCGGGTTGATGCTGCTCATCTCGGCATAGACCGGGATCGGCTCGGGGCGGCCGGCCGCGGTCTTCATCAGCGCGGTGCCGCCGGCGCGCGAGCCGGTGAAGCCGACCGCCTTGATGCGGGGATCGGCCACCAGCCCCTGCCCGACCACCTGGCCGGAGCCGAAGAGCATGGAGAAGACACCCTCCGGCAGGCCGCAGGACCTCACCGCGGACTGGATGGCACGCCCCACGAGCTCGGAGGTGCCGGGATGGGCGGAATGGGCCTTGACCACCACCGGGCAACCGGCGGCCAGCGCCGAGGCCGTGTCGCCGCCGCCCACGGAGAAGGCAAGCGGGAAGTTGGACGCACCGAACACCGCCACGGGGCCGAGGGCGATCTGGCGCAGCCGGAGGTCCGGGCGGGGCAGGGGCTTGCGGTCGGGCAGGGCCGGGTCGATGCGGGCGCCGGTCCAGCCGCCGTCGCGCAGTTCCGAGGCGAAGAGCCGGAGCTGGCCGACGGTGCGGCCGCGCTCGCCCTCCAGCCGCCCGCGGGGCAGGCCGCTCTCGGCCATGGCGCGGGTGATCAGCTCGTCGCCGGTGTCGAGGATGGCCTGGGCACAGGCCTCGAGAAAGGCGGCCCGCGCCTCGGGAGCGGTCTCGCGATAGGTGTCGAAGGCCGCCCAGGCGAGGGCGCAGGCGCGCTCCACATCGGCCGCCGTGCCGCCACCGAAGGCGGGCTCCATCGGCTCGCCCGTCGCCGCCTCGACGGCGCGGATGGGCTTGTCGGTGCCGCGCAGCGCGGTGGCGCCCAGCAGCATCTCACCGGTGATGGTCATGGCGCTCTCCTTGTTCTGGTTGGTGCATGGCCGGGAAAGGGGCCATGGATCACGGCGCTTGGCCAGTTGTTCAGGCCGCGAGGATGGCCTCGACCACCTCCTGGACCTCCAGCGCCTCCCGCAGGGTTGCCAGGTCCTGGGGCTGCCCGCGCGTCATGGCGGCCACCTTCTCCAGTTGCCCGCGCAGAACCAGGGGGCGCATCCGCTCGTTGGGCAGGGCATCGGGGGCGGGGGCCCATCCCTCCGGGCCCTCCCGCTCCGCGACGGACCAGTCGCGCAGGCGGATGGCGCCGGCCGCGCCGCGAAGGGTCCAGGCATTGGTGTCGTCCCGGTCCGTGGTGCCGACGCCGCCGCGCAACAGCACGGGGATGCCGCCCGCCAGGAGCCTCGCCTCGATCGCGCTCTCGGCGGCGTCGCCGCCGGGGAAGGTGGCGCGGGCCTCCTCCAGTTGCAGCGGGCCGAGCAGGCGACGGGTCAGGAACAGGAAGTGCGACACCACCTCCCGCGTGAAGCCGCCCTCCGCCCGGCGCGACAGCCAGCCGGAGGCATCGCGCTGCCAGGAGCGGGGCCAGGCGGCGAAGGCGACCGCGATCTCCAGCGAACGCGGCGCGCCCACCGCGCCCGCCCCGAGCCAGGCGCGGAGCTGGGCCACGGCCGGCGAGGAGGCCATGGGGAAGTTCACCGCCGCCCGGGCGCCCGCCGCCTCCGCCCGCGCCACGAAGGCGCGGGACGCCTCCAGCTCGTGCGACAGGGGTTTTTCCAGGAACACGGCCCGCCCGGCGCCGAGCGCGGCCTCGGCCAGGGGGATATGGGCCGCGGGCGGTGCGGCCACGTAGAGGCAGTCGCAGTTCTCGACCACCGCGGCGGCGCTGCCCGACATCGCGAGGCCAGGATCGACCCCCGAGAGACGGGCGGCGGCCTCCGGCGAGGGGTCCCACACGCCGGCCGGGCGGATCGGGGCATCCGGCTGGTCCCGCGCCGCGCGCAGCAGTCGTTCCCCCATGATGCCGAAGCCGACGATGCCCAGGCGCAGCGGGGCGGAAGCGGTGGTGCTCAAAGCGGGCTTTCTCCTTCTGGCCGCAGCCGGTGGCCAGGATTCCAGGGGGCGGACCATGCCCCCTGGCCGGCCCCCGGGCCAGACCCGCCGGCGGCGCCCGCCTCCGCCGTGATGGTGGCAAGGCGGCACCAGGGCGGCCGGGCGGGCGGGAAAGGAGGCGATCCTTCCGACAAGTGATTTGCCTTTGCGTGCAAACCCGGCGCGCTAGCGGGCTTTGAGTCCTCGTTCTCGCCACCTGCCTGACAGAGAGTCGCCCTTGCCCGTGAATGGTCACCAGGCCACCGAGTTCCTCTCCACCCCCCAGCGGGCCTCCACCGGCATCGTGGGCCTCGACGACATCCTCGGCGGTGGTCTGACGCGCGACCGCCTCTACCTCGTGGAAGGGACGCCCGGCACGGGCAAGACCACCCTGTCCCTGCAGTTCCTGCTGGAGGGGGCGGCCCGCGGCGAAGCCGGGCTCTACATCACCCTGTCCGAAACGGCGGACGAGTTGCGCGCGGTGGCGGCCTCCCACGGCTGGTCGCTCGACCGCCTCTCCGTGTTCGAGCTGGTGGGCGACATGGGGCTGGACCCGGATGGCGAGCAGACGGTGCTGCATCCCTCCGAGGTGGAGCTGGGCGAAACCACGCGGGAGGTGATGCGCCAGGTGGGCGAGCTGCGCCCGGCCCGCGTGGTGTTCGACAGCCTGTCCGAGATGCGGCTCCTGGCGCAGAGCCCGCTGCGCTACCGCCGCCAGATCCTGGCCCTGAAGCAGTTCTTCTCCAGCCGGCAGTGCACGGTGCTGATGCTGGACGACCGCACGGCGGATCCGACCGACCTGCAGCTGCACAGCATCGCGCACGGCGTCGTCTCGCTGGAGCAGGCACCGCGCGACTACGGGGCGGAGCGGCGGCGGCTGCGGGTGGTGAAGATGCGCGGCATCAAGTTCCGCGGCGGCTTCCACGACTTCGTGCTGGACACGGGCGGGCTGACGGTGTTCCCGCGCCTGATCGCCGCGGACCACCACGCGGCGTTCGATGCCGCCGTCCACTCCACCGGCAACCGCGAGCTCGACGAACTGCTGGGCGGCGGGCTTGTGCCGGGCACCAACATCCTGCTCAGCGGCCCCTCCGGCGTGGGCAAGTCCACCACGGCGGTCAGCTGCATGGTGGCGGCGCTGGAGCGGGGCGAGTTCGCCACCTACTACCTGTTCGACGAGGGGCTCGGCACCTTTCTCGGCCGCAGCGCGGCGCTTGGCATGGATCTCGCCCCCTATGTCGAGGCGGGGCGCCTCACCCTCCGCCAGATCGATCCGGCCGAGCTCTCGCCCGGTGAATTCACCAGCCGGGTGCGGCAGGCGGTGGAGGAGGAGAACTGCTCCTTCATCGTGGTGGACAGCCTGAACGCCTATCTCCAGTCCATGCCCGGCGAGAAGTACCTGCTGCTGCAGATGCACGAGATGCTGAGCTATCTCGGCCAGCGCGGCGTCAAGACGATCCTGATCCTCGGGCACCATGGCATCATGGGCGACATGCGCGCGGATGTTGACCTCAGCTATCTGAGCGACAGCATCCTGGTATTTCGCTTCTTCGAGGCGCAGGGGCAGATCCGCTCGGCCATCTCGGTGGTCAAGACCCGCAGCAACGCGCCCGAGCGGACCATCCGCGAGCTGCGCATCGGCCAGCACGGCGTGCAGGTCGGCAAGGCCCTGACCGACTTCGAGGGCGTCATGAGCGGGCTGCCTTCCTACAAGGGGACGATCTCGCTGCTGGACGATGTTCCGCCCGGCAAGGCCGGGGGCTGAGCGCCCGTGTCCGAGCGCATCCTCATCCTGGCCCCCCGGGGGCGTGACGCCCGGGTCATCCAGGATGTGCTGCAGCGCGACGGGATCACCGGCCGCGTCTGCGAGGACCTGGGCTGCCTCCGCGCCTGCCTGCAAGGCCATGCCGGCGGCGCCGTGGTGACGGAGGAGGCGCTGTCGGGCCCCGAGCTGGAGCCGCTGCTCGCTTTCTGCGACGCGCAGCCATCCTGGTCCGACATTCCCTTCATCGTCATGGCCACGCGCCAGACCGGCCGCCGCTCCGCCATCGCGGCCGGCGTGCTGGAGCGCCTGGGCAACGTCGTGCTGCTGGAGCGCCCGGTGAACGCGGAAACGCTGTCCAGCGCCGCGCGCTCCTCGCTCCGGGTGCGGCGCCGCCAGTACCAGACCCGCGACCTGCTGGACGAGCGCGAGCGGCGCGAGCGCGAGCTTCGCGTGCTGAACGAGACCCTGGAGCAGCGCGTGAGGGAGCGCGCGCTGGAGCTGGAAAAGGCCCGGGAGGCGCTGGAATTCGCGCTCGATTCCGCCGGCATGGGCTCCTGGGACCTGGACCTGCTGAGCGACTCCTCCCGCCGCACGCCGCAGCACGACCGCATCTTCGGCTATGCCGAGCCGCAGCCCGCCTGGGGGGCGGAGCACCTGCTGGGGCACGTGGTGGAGGAGGAGCGCGCGGCGGTCGCGGCGGCCTTCGCCAAGGCCACGGCGAGCGGCACGCTCGACATCGAGTGCCGCATCCGCCGCGCCGACGGCGCCGTGCGCTGGATCGTGGCCAAGGGCCGCGCCGGCTACGACGCCGCCGGCCGGCCGGTTCGCATGGCCGGCGTGGTCATGGACACCACCGACCGGCGCATGACCGAGGACGCGCTGCACCAGGCGCAGAAGATGGAGGCGATCGGGCAGCTCACCGGGGGCGTCGCCCACGACTTCAACAACCTGCTGACGGTGATCGTGGGCGGGCTGGACATGGTTCTGCGCCGGCCCGAGCAGACCGAGCGCGTGACCCGCCTGGCCTCCGCCGCCATGACCGCGGCGCGGCGCGGGGAGCAGCTGACGCAGCAGCTCCTGGCCTTCTCGCGGCGGCAGATGCTGCGGCCGCAGACGCTGAACCCGAACCGCCTGCTGTTGGAATTCGAGGAGCTGGCCCGTCGCGCGGTGGGCGAGGCGGTGACGCTGCGCCTCGAGCTCGACCCCGCGGTGGACCCGATCCGGATCGATCCCGCCCAGTTCGAGTCCGCCGTCCTCAACCTCGTGGTGAACGCGCGTGACGCCATGCCCGATGGCGGGGTGGTGAGGGTGTCGAGCCGCAACGTCCACCGCGACACGCGCGCGACCTCCGAACGGGGCATCTCGCCCGGGGCCTATGTGGAGGTCAGCGTCACCGACAACGGCAGCGGGATCGACGCGCAGACCCTGGCGCGCGCCTTCGAGCCCTTCTTCACCACCAAGGAGGTTGGCAAGGGATCGGGGCTGGGGCTGAGCCAGGTCTATGGATTCGCCCGCAGCGCCGGGGGCGACGTGGCGATCGAATCCGAGCTGGGGCGCGGCACCTGCGTGCGGCTCTACTTTCCGCCCTCCGCCGATGCCCCGGCGGAGGAGCCGCCCGCCACCCCGAACAAGGTCCCGCTCCGCCCGGCCGCGAGCGGGGAAACGGTGCTGCTGGTGGAGGACGACGAGCAGGTGCTGGCCATGGCCATCGAGAGCCTGGAGGAGCTGCGCTACACCGTGATCGTGGCCCACAACGCGCGCGAGGCGCTGGAGCACATCCGCGGGCCCGCGCGGATCGACATCATGTTCTCGGACGTGGTGATGCCCGGCGGCATGAACGGCGCCCAGCTGGCGGTGGAGGCACGGCACCTCAGGCCGGAGATGAAGGTGCTGCTGACCTCCGGCTATGTGGGGGAGCCGATGACGCAGAAGCCCATCGCGGACGACGTGGACGTGCTGAACAAGCCCTATCGCCGGGATGAGCTGGCGCAAAAGCTGCGGGTGGTGCTCGGCCGCGGCTGAAGGGGCGGCAACACCGGGCAGGGCCCGGCGTTCAAACATGGCTCACGCGCCGTTTCCCCGCGGGCGGCGCCATCCACGCCTGAAACCCCGATAGGCGCGTGCCAGAGCGCGCCGGGCGGGGCAGCCATGGGGAGCGGCCCCTAGGAGCGGGTCGCGAAACCGCTATTGTACGGGTGCAGTGCGCGACGACCGAATCGATCCGGCCTGAGAAGCATCGACTGCGCCCAGAAGAAGAGGCACGGAATCATGGTCAAACGTCGCAAGCAGGAAGAGATCGCGGGCATCCTGGAGTTCGAGGGACGCACCAGCGAGGATCCCGAGTTCAAGGAGTGGATGGCGGACCACAAGGCCCGCAACGGCGGAAAGCTGCGGGTCAGCAAGGGCGCCACCGGCGTGCGCGTCATGTTCAGCAAGGATGCGGACATGGAGTTCTGGCAGGAGCGTTCCGACCGCGAGCGCAAGATGGGCAAGGCCGGCGCGTCCTGAGGAGGCTTGGCGGGAGGGCCCTCAGGCCCTCCCGATCCTGGACAGCCGGCGGAGGCAGTCCGGGCAGGTGACGGCCTCCGCGGGCGGCTGCGCCCAGGAGGACCCGGCGCCGGGCTCGTCGGCGCAGAGCGACATGCGGCAGTTGGGGCTCACGGCGTGAAAGACCGCCGTGCGCCCACGGGTCGAACGGCCGGCCTTCTGAAGCGCGACAAAGGTTCGGCCCGAAACAACAATGGCTTTCGATTGCATGGGCGTCCGAATGCCGTCCGAACCGCGCCGCGGTCAACCATTCTGCGGGATGGTTGCGATCACCATATAGAAATTGGCCATGCCGCCGGCCCGGTCTGGATCGCGGGCGGAAGGGAGTTCTTCGAGGCATGAGGTTGCGTGCGATTGCGGGGCTTCTCGCAGCGATGGTGCTGGCCCTCGGCGGCTTCACCCCGTCCGAGGCACGGACGGGCGGGCATGAAGCGCGACGGGTGGAGGTGCCGGTCCGGCACAACGTCCATGGGCCGGTCCATGCGCGGGCACAATCCAGGCCGCATGTCCGCCGCCCTGCCCGGCCTGCCCGCGCGGCGGTCCATCATGCGGGGGGGCGCCATGCCCAGGGGGCCACGCAGCGCGGCCACGCGTCCGTTTACGCCTATAGCCTCGCGGGCCGGCGCATGGCGGATGGCGGGCGATTCGATCCCCATTCCGACACGGTGGCCAGCCGCACCCTGCCGCTGGGCGGGCGGGCCAGGGTGACCAATCTCCGCAACGGGCGGAGCGTGGTCGTTCGGGTGCGGGACCGCGGACCCAGCACGCGGCGGCGCATCCTCGATGTCAGCCCGGGTGTCGCGGCGCGGCTGGGCATGGCGGATGCCGGCACGGCGCCGGTGGCGGTCACGCCCCTGCCGGGCCTGGTGGCCCGCGCGGAGGCCGCTCCGTCCGGCGGCCGGGACTCGCCGCGCCGCTGAGCCGCCGGGGCGGCGGGGCGTCGCCCTTGGGGATGAGCGGTCACGGCGGGCCTGGGTCGTGCCATGCGGGAGAGACGGTCTCGCACCACCCGCGTTCTATTCCTCGGCAAGATACCCACCGCCTTCTCAGGAGACAGATCCCTTGGCCGATGCACGCTTCGCCCCTCCAGGACCTCTCGGCTACGGCGGCGCGCCGCTGGGGAACATGTTCGGCCCGATCGACGAGGCCACGGCCCATGCCGCGCTCGATGCCGCCTGGGAGGGCGGCATCCGCTACTTCGACACCGCGCCGCATTACGGATCCGGCCTGTCCGAGCATCGCTTCGGCGAGGCCCTGCGCGACCGTCCGCGCGGCGAGTTCGTGCTCTCCACCAAGGTCGGGCGCCTGTTGCGGCCCGACGCGTCGCGGCCCGAGAACCCGCCCTTCGTCCAGGGCCTGCCCTTCCGGGTGGAGGCGGACTACTCCTTCGACGCGACCCTGCGCTCCGTGGAGGACAGCCTCCAGCGGCTGGGCATGGACCGCTTCGAGGTCGCCTTCATCCATGACGTGGCCGAGGACCACCTCGGGCCGGATTGGACCCGCGTGTTCGACACGGCCATGGAGGGCGCCGCCCGCGCGCTGATCCGCCTGCGCGAGGAAGGCACCATCAAGGGCTGGGGCCTGGGCGTGAACCGCACCGAGGCCTGCGAGCGCGCGCTGCGCATGTCGGATCCCGATGTCTTTCTGCTGGCCGGCCGCTACAGCTTGCTCGACACCGTCGCGCTGGGCGGGCTGTTCCCGGCCTGCGCGGAGCGCGGGGTGCATGTTGTGGTGGGCGGGCCCTATAATTCCGGGCTGCTGGCCGGTGGCAGGCACTACGACTACGCGGAGGCGCCCGCCGCCATGGTGGCGGCGCGGGACCGGATCGCGGCGGTCTGCGGCCGCTTCGGTGTCGATATCCGTGCCGCGGCCCTGCAGTTCTGCGCCGCCCATCCGGTGGTCGCGGCCGTGATCCCGGGCGCGCGGCATGCCGACCGCGTCCGGCAGAACCTGGACCTCATGGGCCAGACCATTCCCGGGGCGTTCTGGCCCGCCCTGAAGGCCGAGGGCTTGTTGCCGCAGGACGCGCCGACCCCGGCGGGGTGATTCGCGCCGTTCAGCCGGTGGCGAAGCGCAGCAGGGTGGTGGAGCGGAACACCTCCCCCGGGCGCAGCATCGTGGAGGGGAAGCCCGGCTGGTTCGGGCTGTCCGGGAAGTGTTGGGTTTCCAGCGCCACTCCGTCCCCGCTGCGGTAAAGGCGCCCGGCGGGGCCAACCAGCGTGCCGTCCAGCAGGTTGCCGCTGTAGAACTGCAGGCCGGGCTGGTCGGTCAGCACCTCCAGAACGCGCCCGCTGGCGGGGTCGCGCAGGCGCGCGCACAGGCGCGGCTCCGTGCCGTCGCCCTGCAGCACCCAGTTGTGATCGTAGCCCTGGCCGATCCGGAGCTGTGGGTCCTCGGTCCGGATGCGGGCGCCGATCGGAACCGGGGTGCGGAAGTCGAAGGGCGTGCCCTCGACCGCGCGCAACTCGCCGGTGGGGATGAGGGTGGCGTCCACGGGGGTGAAGTGGTCGGCCATGATCTGAAGCTCGTGGTCGAGCGCGGTGCCCGAACCCTCGCCCGCCAGGTTCCAGTAGCTGTGGTTGGTCAGGTTCAGCACCGTGGGCGCCTCCGCCTCCGCGCGGTAGTCGATCCGCAGCGTGCGGCCGGCCCCGGCCGAGTAGGTGACACGCACGCGAAGCGGGCCGGGATAGCCTTCCTCGCCATCCCGGCTTTCCAGCGCCAGTTCGAGCCGCCCCGCGCCGGCCTCCGCCACAGACCAGATGCGCTTGTCGAACCCCTGGGCCCCGCCGTGCAGGCTGTTCGGCCCGTTGTTCGTGGCCAGCTGGTGCCCGCGGCCGTCCAGGGTGAAGCGGCCCCGCGCGATCCGGTTGGCGTAGCGCCCGATCAGGGCGCCGAAATAGGGGCCGGGCTCGGCGTATTCCGCGGGCGTGCGGAAGCCGAGCGCCACATTGGCCATCCGGCCCTGCCGGTCCGGAACCTCCAGCCGCGCGATCACGCCGCCGAGGGTGAGGATGGTGGCCCGGAGGCCCTCGGCCTCCAGGACGTAACGCTGAACTTCCGTGCCGTCCGCGAGGAGGCCGGCGAGATCGGGCTGCATGGCGGAACCCCCGGTGGCGGGCGCGGCAGAGGCACCGTTCCCCGGACGGTAAAAGCCGCGAGCAGGAGCCGCGTTGCCTGTCCGTGCGCGCTGGCCGTCAGCCCCGGGCAGGCCCGCGCGATGCTTCATCGCGACGACACCGTGCTGTTCCAGGCGGTCGTGCCGCCGGCCACCAGCCGCTGCACGGGCCCATCCGTCACCTCAGGCGGGGCGAGGCCGCGCCGCATGGCCTGCGCCATGTGGCTCCCGCCTCGGTCGGTCCGCCCCGCCAGCGTGCCCGCCAGGCGAGGACCGGCTCCCCCCGTCCGGCGGTCCGGCGCACCGCCTTCGCGGCCCGGCGCCTCGAAGCCGCGCGGCCGGCCGCGGCGCGATCAGGCGCCCGGGGCATGCCCGGCCAGCCGCCGGATGCTGGCGGGCGCGCGGCCAAAGGTGGCCGTGACGCCGTCCTGCTCCTGCCGGATCGCATCCCCGTCCGTGAAAGCCCGGGAGGGACGCCCCTTCCCGCCGGAGGTCAGGGCAGCCAGACCTCCACGGTGCCGGGCCGCGGCTGCGGGCGGAAGGCGGAGAAGTCCTGCACGCGCGCCGTGATGCCGCGGGCCGAAAGCAGGGCGGCGATCGCCTCCGCGCTCTGCGCATCCGCGGGAAAGAAATGGCGGACAACGGGAAAGCTCGGGCCGCGGCCGCCGCGCAGGGTGCTGGCGCCGGGATAGCGTTCGGCAAGTTCCGCCAGCGCCCGCTCCCCTTCACCGCCGCGTGCCTGGCGGGACAGGACATGGATCATGACGCGGGGTGGGTTGGCCGACGGCGCCGCGGCCACGACGGGCGGGGCGGGGTTCTCGGGGGGCGGGGCGGCTGCCGGAGCGCTGGGCACGGTTTGAGAGGGCGGGGCGGTGGAGCCTGGAGCCCGGCCAACCGCCTCCTGGGACTCCGAAGGCCGGGACGCAGAAGGCTGGAGCACGGAAGGCTGGGGCGGCGAAGGGGCAGGCGCCTCGGCCTGCCGGCTTTCCTGCGAGGGCGGCGCCAGGGCGGATGGAGCCGGCAACCGGCCGGCGGGGGAGTCGTCCGTCCGCGCGGTTTCGGCGGGTGCCGGCGGTGTCACCGTGGACCCGGTCCCGGTGACAGTTGCCGGCGGCCGCGCTTCGTCCGTGCGCGGTGAGATGGATGGCGCGGCGGTTCCGGCCGCTGGCGCCGTGGGGCCGGCCACCGGCCTGTCCGGCACCGCAGCGGCGGGTGCCGGCAGCGCGGTGCTGGCGGGTGGCGAGACCGCGGCCGTGTCGGCGGGGCGGTTCGCGGGGGCAAGCCCCGTGCGCTCCTCGATCCAGGCGCGGAGGGGCGAGAGGCGGGCCAGCGGGCTGCCGGCCGGCGCGTCCCGCGAGCGGTCCAGCGCGAAGCCCGCCCCGCCCAGCACCAGCAGCGCCGCCACCGCATAGGTCCAGCCATGGCGGCGGCGCGGCGCCGCGTCCGGGGCCGGTTCCGCAGCCGGTTCGGCCAAGGCGTGGCGCGCGGCGGTCTTCGCCGCGACGGGAGTGGGAATGGGGGTGGGAATGCCGGGCTCCGCCGGCTCCCTCGCTGGGGGAATGGCCTCCGCCACCGGTTCGGCCGGCGGGAGGGGGGCGGGCATCGCAGGCTCTGGCACGGTCACGGGAAGCACCGGAGCCGGCTGCGGGGGGATCACGAGTTCATCGGCGGGAAGGGAAGCCGGTGCCGGCCCGCTTTCCACGGCGGACCGTTCCGCCGCGTCCGGCTGCGCGGGATCGGCCGGCGTCTCCGGGTTGGGGAGGATGGCCGGGGCAAGCGGCTCCACCTCGCCCAGGGCCTCCGCCTGGGCACGGGGCCGTGCCGGGCCGGGGGGCAGCGGGTCCTCGCCGGCGGGCGTGGCCTGAGGGTTCTCGTCCGGCGGGGTGAGGCCAGGATGCCTCTCGCCCGGCGCCAGCCATGAGGCGCCGGCCCAGCGCGCGACGGCATCCACCAGATGGGGGCGGTCCGCCGGCGGAGGCTCCCCGGGGGCACGGGGCTGCGGGGCCGGGCGTTCGGCGAAGATCTGCGGGTCTGACGCCGGACGGACAACATGGGCGGAACCGGCCGCGTGGCGTGTCGCCTCCACCACGTGGCGGGCGGTCACCTCAGGGGCGTGGTCGAGCGAGGCGGCGAAGGCCGCCGCCGCGGTGAGCACGTTCACCAGGCGCGGCACCCCGCCGGAGCGCGTGGCCAGCTCCTCCACCGCCTCGGGCGTGAAGAAATCCGGCGCGTAGCCGGAGGCGCCGAGGCGCGCCGCGATGAAGCCGGACAGCTCCTCGCGCGGGACGGGGTTGAGCGTGACGGCCACCGCCGGGCGCCCCAGCGCGTCCAGCCGGCGCAGCAGGGGCGGCAGGCCCGCGAGGATGCGAAGGCCTCCCTCCTGGCCCGCGGCCTTGCCCCGGCCGAGCACGGAGGCGAGTTCGGCATCGCCGGCCCGGTCCGCCTCGTCCAGCAGCACCGCGGCCGACGGATCGGGAGCGTCTCCCTGGGCGAGGCGGAAGGTCAGGAGGTCATGGGTGGTGCGCAGCAGGTGGACGGTGGCCTGCCGGGCCCGGAGCAGGTCGGCCAGCTCCCCCATCAGCAGGGTCTTGCCGGTTCCGGCGGCGCCGATCACGGCAATGGTGCGCGCCCCCGCGTCCAGAGCCGCCATGGCCTGGTGACGCGCGTCGTTCAGGCCGGAATGCGGCACAACCTGGCGTGCGGCTTCGGGGGAGGGGATGGGCAGCGCCGGGTCTGAGGCTGCGTCGTTCGGGTGGCTCAATCGAAATCCTCGCCCAGGCGGCAGAAGGGGGTCATAGCCCAGAACGGCGCGAGTCCGGCATCCCCGTGCTTCCCTGGCGGGGAGTTGAAGGAAGCGGCGGCGGCTCAGCGCGCCCCGGGCACCTGCCGGGTCGCCAGGAATTCCTCGAAGGTTTCGCCGCGCATCTCGGCGTAAACCTCGAGGTTGGAGCGGCTGGCGGTGCGGGCGAACTTCTCCAGCACAAAGAAGTTGGCGCCGTAGCGGATCAGGCCGATCCAGTCGCGGTCGAGAACCAGCTTCGTTTCCTCGGGCGTGAGGCCCGCGCGCGCGCAGGCGGCGGGCTCGTCGGCCAGGAAGGCATCGCGGAAGGCGGCGTCCTTCATGTTCCAGAAGAAGCGGTTGAGCCGGAGCCGCTCGCGCGCCGTCGCGATGTCGAAGGCATAGGTGCCCCCGATCTCCTCCACGCCCGCGAGCTGCGGGTTGGATGCGACGGCGGGCGCCGTGGAGGCGGTGTCGCCCTTCTCCTCGAACACCAGCACCGTCATCGCGGTGGTGGTGGCGAGATAGTAGTTCTGGTGGACCTTCTCGATCCTGTCGCTGAGCGCGCCGCGCATGGCGAGCCACATGATGACCTCGACGCTCTCCGCGCCGCCGAGGCGGATGTAGTCGACGTGCCTCATGTTCGCGAGCGTCATGGGATCGTGCTCGATCAGGTCGATGAAGCGCATGTCCCAATCCGTGTCGTTGAAGCCCGTGCGCTCGCCGTGCACCTGGTGCGAGAGGCCGCCCGTGCCGACCACGACCACCGAGAGGTCCTCGGGGTAGGATTCGATGGCGCGGCGAAGGGCCTTTCCCAGCTTGAAGCAGCGCATGGCCGTGGGCAGCGGGTATTGCACCACGTTGATCTCGATCGGCACCACCGCGCCCGGCCAGCCATCCTTGTGCGGCCAGAGCAGCGGGAGCGGCGAGAAGACGCCGTGGTCGAGCGGGCGGTCCTGGAAGACGGCGGGGTCGAACTCCTCGTTCACCAGGGATTCCGCGATGTGCCTGGACAGGCCGGGATGGCCGGGCAGCAGTGGCAGGGGGCGGCGTCCCGCGCCTTCGTCGGCCACGTCGTAGCTCGGCGCCACGCCCACCGCGAAGGTGGGATAGAGGTCGTAGAAGAAGGCGTTCAGGTGGTCGTTGTAGAAGAAGACGAGCACGTCGGGCTTCTTCTCGGCCAGCCAGCGCTGCGCGGGCTCGTAGCCGCGGAACAGCGGCGCCCAGTCGGGCACGTCCTGCTTCCCTTTGTCATAGGCGACGCCGATCGTGGGCACGTGCGAGGTGCCGATCCCACCGATGATCCTGGCCATGCAGCGGTGCTCCCCTTTTTTCGCCCGGCCGGTGGCCTGGCCTTCGGTGCGTGGTTTTTATCGTCGCTCCCCGCGCGGACGGCCACGGCCACGGCCACGGCCACGGCCAGTGCGTTGCGGGCTGCGGCGCTGGCGAGGTGCGGCGTCCGGCGGCGGCAGCCCGGGCCGGCCATGGGTTGTCATGACAGCGGCTGGCCGGGCGCCGTCACCGCTCTCGCAGCGGGACCACGCCCGCTTCCGCTGCGAGGCGGTCGAGTTGGGCCATCAGCGGCGCGGGCAGCGGCACGCCCCTGGCCACCCTGTCACGCCGCCGCTCGGCGCGAAGCTCGCCGGGGGTGCGGATGCGGTCCACGCCCGGCAGCTTCGCGGAGTTGCGGAGGTCCGCCAGGTGGCGCGACACCTCGGCCTGGAAGGCCGCGGGGTCGAGGAAGCGGGACACGTCGAGGGCGATGAGGACGTGGCCGGTTTCCGTCACCGTGCGGTCGTCGGCGTTGAAGTCCACCACGTCGCGCCCGAAGGCCGCGCGGTTGAGCGGGCCGGCGAGGAGACCGAGCACGAGGGCGAGGCCGCTGCCCTTGTAGCCGCCGACGGGAAGCAGGATGCCCTCGTGGCTGCGGGCAGGGTCGGTCAGGGGCTCGCCGGTGCGGGCGTCGATCATCCAGCCTTCGGGCATGGGGGCGCCGCGGAGGGCGTGGCCCTTCACCGTGCCGTAGGAAACGACGGTGGTGGCCATGTCGAGCACGACCGGGTCGGCCTCGCCCATGGGGATGGCGATGGCGATCGGGTTGGTGCCGAGGAGGGATTCGGTGCCGCCCCAGGGGGCCATGTGGTTGGCGCTGGCGACCACGGTGTAGATGCCGACCATCCCGGCCGCGAGCGGCAGGCAGGCATGGACGGCGCCCGAGCCCGCGTGGTTGGAGCCCCGCGCACCGACCCAGGCGATCCCGGCCTCGCGCGCGATCTCCATGGCCGTTTCGGCCGTGCGCGACATCACGAGGTGGCCGAGGCCGTTGTCGCCCTCCACCATCGCGACGGCGGGGGCCAGGCGGCGCACGGTGATGTCGGGCCGGGGCTTGGCGCCGCCGGCGCGGAGGCGGCGGACGTACTGGGGCAGGCGGAAGATGCCGTGGGCATCGGCACCGGTGAGGTCGGCTTCCACCATGAGCTCGGCGGCGCGGGCGGCATCGGCGGGGCGCAGGCCCTGTGCGGCCAGGATATCGGCGGCGAAGGCGATCATCGCCTCGGCGCGTTGGCGGGGAAGGGTCGCGGCGGTGGCGTCGTCGAGGGCCATGGGGTTCAGGCCGCGACCGGCGTGCCGAGGAGGCGCCGCGCGTTCCCCGAGAGCATGGCGGCGCGGGCGTCGGCGTCGGGGATGGCCTCCTCGATCTCCTCCACGCCGCGGGTGGTGCCCATGTCGAAGGGATAGTCGGTGCCGAAGAGGATGCGCTCCGGCCCGACCTCGTCCAGCAGGAAGCGCAGCGCGCCGCGGGCGTGGGTGATGCTGTCGTAGAGCAGGCGGCCGAGGCTTTCGGCGGGGTCGCCCTTCAGGCGCGCGCGGGGTTCGGGGCGCACCTTCCAGCCGTGGCGGAAGCGGCCGGCCTGGAAGGGCATGAAGCCGCCCGCGTGGGACAGGAGGAAGCGGATGCTGGGGTGCCGCTCGATCACGCCGCCGAAGATGAGCGAGGCGGCGGCGATGGTGGTTTCCAGCGGGTTGCCAACGAGGTTCGTGAGGTAGTAGCCGCGCATCCGCTCTGCCGCGACCACCTTGTGCGGGTGGACGAGGACGAGCAGGGCGTGGCGGTCCAGCACCTCCCACACGGCATCCAGCGCGGGGTCGTCGAGGTTGCGGCCGGCGATGTTGCTGCCGAGGTGCAGGCCGCGCAGGCCGTGGGCCGTGACCGCGCGCTCGATGGTGGCCGCGGCGCGGGCGGGATCCTGCATGGCGGCGGTGGCCAGGCCCATGAAGCGGTCGGGGTGCTGGCGGCAGAGGGCGCCGATGGCCTCGTTCTGGATTTCCGCGACCGTGCTGGCCGCGCCCCCATCGGCCTCGTAGAGGAAGGTGTGGGGGATGTTGCAGACGACGTGCATGTCCACACGCTGCGCGGCCATGTCGGCGAAGCGGCGCTCCAGGTCCCAGGCGGCGCGGGGGAAGGGGTTCTGCTTGACGTCGAGAATTTCGAGGATGGCGGATTCGTCGTCCACGCGCGTCAGCTTCGGGGCGAGGGAGGGGACGTCCCGGGCGATGGCGGCGATCATCGCCTCGGTCAGGATATGCGTGTGGGCGTCGATCACGGTCATGGCGTTTTCCTCCGGCCCGGCCCTGCGGCGGCGCCTTGTTAGTACCTTATAAGATGAATCCGGTTGGGCCAGGTCAAGCGCCCGCCTCCCGGCGGAGGGTGCGGCTGAAGGAGAAGCTGTCGGCGCGGTAATAGGTGCGCGCGCATTCGATGGCCTGGCCCGTGGCGTCGAAGGAGACGCGCTCGGTGAGCACCAGCGGCTGGTGGGGGGCGATGCCCAGCAGGCCCGCGCGGAAGGCGTCGGCGCGGATGACCTCCATGCTTTCCCGTGCTTCCTGCGCCACGAGGCCGAAGACGCCCTCCAGCAAGAGGTGGAGGGGGCGGGACAGGTCGGTGTCCAGAAGGTCCGGCGCCAGGGCGGCGGGCACGAAGCAGGTGCGGATGGCGGCCGTGCCGCCGTCGCGGTCCAGCACGCGGCGCAGCTTGTGGGCGGGGGCCTCGGGGGCGATCCCCAGGCGTGCCGCCACCCAGCTCGGCGCGGGCACGGTTTCGGCGGCGTGGAGGCGGATTGTGCCGGGCGGCACCTGGTCGAAGGCGCTGGCGAGGAAGTGGCCGCCCTCCGGCAGCGGCGCGTCGCGGCGGGCGAGGCGGACAAAGGTGCCGCGGCCCTGCTGGCGGTGCAGCAGCCCTTCATCGGCCAGGGAGGTGACGGCCTGGCGCACGGTGATGCGGGACAGGCCGTAATGGGCGCAGAGTTCGGCCTCCGTCGGGATGCGGTCGCCCGGGGCGAGGTCGAAGGCGATGAGGTCCCGCAGGGCGTGCTTGAGCTGCAGCCAGAGCGGGATGGCCGGGCCGCCCCGGAGGGGGCGCAGGATCGGCGGGCCCTCGGCCGCCCCGGCCTCGCCGTCCATGTCTCTCGCTCTCCCCGGAACGCGCGCTTGACACCTGGCCGGTTGGATATGTCTTGTGTTGTCTTAAGGCAAGGGTGGCGGAGCAACCGCCCCAGGGGGAAACGCGATGCGGCGATGGCTTCTCGCGCTGGTCATGGGCGCGCTCTCGGCCACGCTCTCGCCGGGAGGCGTCGCCGCCCAGGCGTCCTATCCCGACCGGCCTATCCGGGTGATCGAGCCGCTGGCGGCGGGCAGTGCCGTCGATGTGGTCGTGCGCATCGTGGCGGACCGCATGGGCGACCTGCTGGGGCAGCGCCTGCTGATCGAGAACCAGACGGGTGCCTCCGGCATGATCGGGATGCGGGCGGGGGCGCGGGCGCCGGCGGATGGCTACACGCTGCTGGCGGTGAACGACGCCGTGCTGACCATGCTGCCCAACCTGAACGCGCAGGCCGGCTACGACCCGCTGCGGGACTTCGCGCCGGTTGGGCAGATCGTGCGCATCCGCTGGGCGCTGGTGGCGCATCCCTCGGCGCCTGCGCGGGACGTGGCGGGCCTGATCGCGGCGGCGCGGGCGCAGCCCGGGCGGATCGACTATGCCTCGGGCGGGGCGGGCAGCCCGCAGCACATCGCGATGGAGATGTTTCTCCAGAAGGCGGGGGTGCGGATGAACCACATCTCCTATCGGGGCGCGACGCCGGCGCTGACCGCCGTGACGGCGGGGGAGGTGCCCTACGGCTTCTTCGGGCTGCCGACGCCCAACAGCTTCGTGCGGGACGGGCAGTTGCGCGTGCTCGGCACCGCCGGGCCCGCCCGGATCGACGCCTTCCCGGATGCGCCCACGATCGCGGAGGCCGGGGTGCCCGGCTTCGCCTTCTTCACCTGGGGGGCCTTCCTCGCGCCGGCCGGCACGCCGCCCGCGGTGGTGGCGCGGCTGAACGCGGCCCTGCGCGAAACGCTGGCCCTGCCCGCCGTGCGGGAGCGGCTGGAGGGGCTGGGCTACGAGGTCGTCGGCAACGCGCCGGAGGACTTCGCCGCGGGGCTGGCGCGCGACCACGCCGCCATGGCCGATCTGATCCGCGCCGCCGGGATCCGGATGGAATAGCGGGCGAAGCCGAAGGGACATGTTCATGCCGGCCATCCATCGACGCCTTCTCCTGGGCTCCGCCCTTCTGGCCGCCGGGCGGCCCGCGCTGGCGCAGGCCTGGCCCTCGCGCCCGGTGCGGCTGGTGGTGCCGCTGGTGCCCGGGGGCACGACGGACCTGATCGCGCGGGTGATCGCCGATCCGCTGGGGCGCGCGATCGGGCAGAACGTGGTGGTGGAGAACCGGCCTGGCGCCAATGGCTGGATCGCCAACGACCATGTCATGCGCGAGCGGCCGGACGGGCACACGCTGATCGTCAACAACGTTTCCACCCATGGCATCAACTCCGCCATGGCGGGGGACCGGGCGCTGGTGCCGTCGCGCGGGCTGACGCCCATCACCAACCTGATCGAGGCGGCGCAGCTGTTCCTGGCGCCGGCCGATTTCCCCGTGAGCTCGCTGGCGGAGTTCGTGGCGCGCGCCAAGGCTTCCCCCACGCCGCTGGTCTATGCCTCGGCAGGCGTCGGCTCCTACCAGCACATCGACCTCGAGACCTTCGCCCGGCGGGCGGGCATCAGCCTGACCCATCTGCCGCTGCGCGGCGCGGGGGAGATGGTGCCGGTGATGCTGCGGGGCGACGCGCAGATCACCGAGTTCAACATCTCCTCGGCCATGCCGCATATCCAGGCGGGGCGGCTGCGCCCCCTGGCGGTGGTCTCGCGCGAGCGGGTGGCGCAGTTGCCGGAGGTGCCGACCACGATCGAAGCGGGCTTTCCCGACCTGGTGACCACCCTGTGGAACGGGTTGTTCGCGCCGCTGGGCACGCCGGCACCCATCCTGGCCACGCTGCACGCCCAGGTGACGCGCATCCTGCGCGACCCCGAGGTGCTGGCGAACCTGGAGCGCCAGGCGGTGCGGGCCACCCCGAGCGGGAGCCCGGCCGCCTTCGCGGACTACGTCGGCGCGGATGTGGCGCGCTGGACGGCGCTGACGCGGGAGTTCAGCATCGCCCTGAACTGAGGCCCCGGTTCCGTTCCAGCCCGGGAGCTCCTGTTTCCCGGACGCCGGATGGCACGTCGCTTGCTGCGCCCCTGGCCCAAGGGGCAGCGGCCCAGGACATGCGGGAACGGGATGCACGGCGCCAGCGTCGAACTCATATCGGTCACGAAGCGCTACGGGGCGGCGCTGGCGGTGGATTCCGTCAGCCTGAGGATTCCCGAGGGCTCCTATTGCTGCCTTCTGGGGCCTTCGGGCTGCGGCAAGACCACCACGCTGCGGATGATCGCGGGGCATGAGACGGCCAGCGACGGCAGCGTGCTGATCGGCCCGCGCGAGGTCGGCCACCTGCCGCCGGCCGCGCGTGGCACGGCCATGATGTTCCAGTCCTATGCCCTGTTCCCGCACCTGAACTGCCTGGACAACGTCGCCTTCGGGCCGCGCATGCGGGGCGTGGACAAGGCGGCGCGGCAGAAGAAGGCGCGGGAGATGCTGGCGCTCGTGCGGATGGAGGGCTTCGCCCACCGCCTGCCCGCGCAGCTCTCCGGCGGACAGCAGCAGCGGGTGGCGCTGGCCCGGGCGCTGGTGACCGAGCCCTCCGTGCTGCTGCTGGACGAGCCGCTGAGCGCGCTGGACCCCTTTCTCCGCATCCAGGTGCGGGCGGAGCTGAAGCGGCTGCAGGCGGAGCTGGGGATCACCTTCATCCACGTCACCCACAGCCAGGAGGAGGCCATGGCGCTGTCCGACCTGGTGGTGGTGATGAACGGGGGCCGGATCGAGCAGGCGGGGACGCCGCGCGAGGTGTTCTCCCGCCCCGACACGGCCTTCGTCGCCCGCTTCATCGGCGGGCACAACGTGATCGCCCCGCGGGCCGGCGGGATGGTGGCGGTGCGGGTGGACCGGATGCGGCTCTCCCCGGGCGCCATGCCGGCCACCGCGGCCTCGCTCGGTGCGTGGGTGGAGACGGTGGAGTACCAGGGCTCCTTCGTGCAGCTCCGGCTCCGCCCGCTCGACCCTGCCCTGGGCACCACGGAGCTGTTCGCCGTGATCCCCGACGACGCCTTCGCCGCCCGGCCCTTCGCGGTGGGCGATGCCGTGACCGCGCGCTGGGAGGCGGGCGATGCCCATCCCCTGCGCGATGCGCAACCGCCGGCCGCCGCGCCGGCCCTGGAGGAACTGACGCCATGACCGATACCAGGCATCCCGGCCGGCGCGACATGCTGCGCGCGACGGCGGGCCTTGCCGTGGCCGGCGCCGCGACGCGCCTGGCCGCGCCCGCCGTGCACGCGCAGGAGCCGGTGGTGCTGCGCTATCTCGGCACGGCCGTGAACCAGAGCGCCGAGATCGCCGCCAAGGCCAAGCAGGACCTGGGCATCACCATCGAGTACATCCCGGTCACGACGGACGACGTGATCCGCCGCGCGGTGACGCAGCCCAACACCTTCGACCTGCTGGACATGGAGTATTTCTCCACCAAGCGCGTCGCGCCCTCCGGCAACCTGCAGGGGATCGAGGCGCGGCGGATCAAGCTGTTCGACAAGATCACGCCGGTGTTCACGCGCGGCGTGACGGCGGGCGGCAAGACCTTGGGCGACCAGGGCACCGCGCCCAAGAAGGTGCAGTTCCTGGCCGGGCGCAACTCGCGCGAGTTCGCGTCCTCCCCCACCGAGTGGATGTCGCTGATCCCCACCACCTACAACGCGGACACGCTGGGCATCCGCCCCGACCTGATCGGCCGCCCGATCGAGAGCTGGTCGGAGCTGCTGAACCCGCAGTTCAAGGGCAAGGCGTCCATCCTCAACATCCCGTCCATCGGCATCATGGACGCGGCGATGGTGATGGAGGCGACGGGCCGGTACAAATACCCGGACAAGGGCAACATGACGCGGCCCGAGATCGACCGCACCATGGCCATGCTGACCGAGGCCAAGAAGGCCGGGCAGTTCCGCGCCTTCTGGTCCGACTTCAACGAGAGCGTGAACCTGATGGCCTCGGGGGAGACCGTCATCCAGTCCATGTGGTCGCCGGCCGTGACCAAGGTGCGCAGCCAGGGCGTGGCCTGCGTCTACCAGCCGCTGCGCGAAGGCTATCGCGCCTGGGCCTCGGGCTTCGGCATGCCGCGCACGCTGGAGGGGCGGAAGCTCGATGGTGCCTACGAATTCATCAACTGGTTCCTGTCCGGCTGGGCCGGCGCCTTCCTGAACCGCCAGGGCTACTACTCGGCGGTGCTGGAGACGGCGCAGGCCAACATGGAGCCCTATGAGTGGGCCTATTGGATGGAGGGCAAGCCGGCCGCGCAGGACATCAAGGCGCCGGACGGCTCGCTGCTGGAAAAGGCTGGCACGGTGCGCGACGGCGGCTCCTATGAGGAGCGGATGGGGCGCGTGGCCTGCTGGAACGCGGTGATGGACGAGAACACCTATCTCATTCGAAAGTGGAACGAGTTCATTGCCGCCTGAGGAGGGGGCATGATGGATGGCGGGGCGCGCGTGTCCGGCATGACCGTGAAGGACGCGCGCCCCGTGCGGCGCGGCAGGGGGACCGCCTATTGGCAGGCGGCGCCCTTCGCGCTGCTGTTCCTGCTGTTCTTCATCGTGCCGCTGCTGCTGACGGTGGCGGTGTCGTTCTGGCGGTTCGACGACTATGTGCTCAGCCCCGACCTGAACCTCGATGCCTACCGGGAGGTCTTCGAGGGCTGCATCGACAAGCTGCCGTCCCTTTGCGTGACCTTCGCGACCTATGTCTCCACGCTGCGCTTCGCGCTGATGGCCTGGGCGATCACCCTCGTGCTCGGCTTCGGCATCGCCTATTTCCTGGCCTTCCACGTGCGCAGCGTGCCCATGCAGATGGCGCTGTTCCTGTTGTGCACGGTGCCGTTCTGGACCTCCAACATCATCCGCATGGTGGCCTGGGTGCCGCTGCTGGGGCGGAACGGGCTGGTGAACCAGGGATTGCAGGCGGTGGGGCTGACGCGCGCGCCGCTGGACTGGCTGCTCTACTCCGAGTTCTCGGTCGTGCTGGCCTTCGTGCACCTTTACACGCTGTTCATGATGGTGCCGATCTTCAACTCCATGGCGCGCATCGACCGGTCGCTCATCGAGGCGGCGCGGGATGCCGGGGCCTCGGGCTGGCAGACGCTGTGGAACGTGGTGATCCCGCTCTGCAAGCCCGGCATCGTCATCGGCTCCATCTTCGTGCTGACCATCGTGATGGGGGACTTCGTGACGGTGGGGATCATGGGCGGGCAGCAGATCGCCTCGATCGGCAAGGTGATCCAGGTGCAGATGAGCTATCTTCAGTTCCCGATCGCGGCCGCCAACGCGGTGGTGCTGCTGGGCATCGTGCTGCTGATGATCTGGGCGCTGACGCGGCTGGTCGATATCCGGCGGGAGCTGTGATGAACCGCGACGGCGACCGCCGCCCGGCCTCCTTCTGGTGGCTGGCGGCCCTTTTCAGCGTGTTCGTGCTGTTCCTCTACGGGCCGATCCTGGCGATCGTCGTGCTGAGCTTCCAGGGCCCCTCGGGCGGGCTGACCTTTCCGATGAATGGCATTTCCACCTTCTGGTTCTCCAAGCTCTGGCAGGGCGTGGGGGTGGTCGACATCTGGGCGGCCTTCGGTCGCTCTCTGCGGCTCGGCGCGGTGGTGATGCTGCTGACGGTGCTGCTGGCGCTGCCGGCAGGGCTGGCCTTCCGCAAGCGCTTCATCGGGCAGGGGGCGCTGTTCTATGTGGCGGTGGCCAGCCTGATCGTGCCCTCCATCGTGGTCAGCCTCGGGATCGGGCTGGAGTTCCGCATCCTGGACGACGCGGTGAAGGCGCTGGGGGAGGCCACGGGTTGGGACTTCCTGCGGCGCCACGAGACCTCGGCGGGTCTCTATACCTCGGCACTGGGGGCGCACCTGACCTGGACGCTGCCCTTCGGGCTGCTGATCCTGTTCGCGGTCTTCAACCGCTTCAACCCGGCCTACGAGGAGGCGGCGCGCGACCTGGGGGCGACGCCCGCGCGCACGCTCGCCCATGTGGTGCTGCCGATCATCGCGCCTTCCCTTGTGGGCGTCGCGCTGTTCGGCTTCACGCTGTCCTGGGACGAGGTGGCGCGCACCAGCCAGGCGATCGGCGGGCGCAACACGCTGCCGCTGGAATTGCAGGGGCTGACCACCACGGTGACCACGCCGGAGATCTACGCGCTGGGCACGGTCACCACCGCCATGTCGCTGGCGGTGATCGGGATCGCGCTGGGCTGCGTGGTGATCCTCCGGCGCCGCAGGGCCGCGGCCTCGCGCTGAGGCTGGTCGTCGCAGGCGTGATCCCTGTGGCGGCGCGAAGCCCTGGCCGCCTCCCGCCCCGCGTGCCTAGGATCGCCCTTCCGCCGCGCAGCGCGGCGACGAGGACGGCGCCAAAGGCCGCCCGGAACAGGGAGGAACCCCCATGGACAACGCCGCGCCGCGTTTCGGCACCGCCTGGCCCTCGATCCGCGACGAGGTGAGCGAGGCGGAATGGCAGGCCCGGCTGGACCTGGCCGCCTGCTACCGGCTGGTCGATGCCTACGGCATGACCGACATGATCTACAACCACATCACGCTCCGCATCCCCGGCACGGAGCATCTGCTGATCAACCTTTACGGGCTGCTCTACAAGGAGATCACCGCGACCAGCCTCGCGAAGATCGACGTGGAGGGGAACATCGTCTGGAAGCCGGACACCGATTACGGGATCAACAAGTCCGGCTACGTGATCCACGGCGCGATCCACAAGGCGCGGCCGGAGGTTTCGGCGGTGCTCCACACGCACACGCGGGCCGGCATGGCGGTGGCCGCCATGAAGGAGGGGCTGCTGCCGCTGAACCAGACCGCCATCCGCTTCGTCGGCCATCTCGGCTACCACGACTACGAGGGCCCGGCGATCGACCTGTCGGAGCGCGAGCGGATCGTGCGCGACCTGGGCCCGCACGACGCCATGGTGATGCGCAACCACGGGCTGCTCACCTGCGGGGCGACGCTGCAGCAGGCCTTCAACACCATGTACCAGCTGGAGATGTCCTGCCGGGCGCAGGTGGACGCCATGGCGGCGCGGGCGGAGCTGACGCTGCCTTCGGCCGAGGTGCTGGAGCGCACGGCGCACCTGTACCAGCCCGGCGCGCGGCGGCCCTATGGGGTGCTGGAATGGCACGCCATGCTGCGGCTGCTGGAGGCGGAGCAGAAGTCCTCGGGCTTCCCGCCCTATTGGGTGTGACGCGCGGCTGAACGGCGAAACCCGACGCGAGAGCGGGTGCCGGGAGAAAGGGAGGAGAGAGGATGAACCGATTCATGCCGGGCCGGCGCGGGCTCCTGGCGCTGGCCGCGCTGCCGCTCCTGCGGGGCGGGGCGGGGGCCCAGGGAACGGCGCAAGGGGCCTGGCCGAACCGGCCCATCCGCTTCATCGTGCCCTTCGCGGCCGGCGGGAACAGCGACGTGACGGCCCGGCTGTTCGCCGCGCGCATCGCGCCGCGCCTGGGCCAGCCCATCGTGGTGGAGAACCGCAGCGGCGCCACGGGAGCCATCGGCACCGAGGCCGTGGTCCGCGCCAGGCCCGACGGCTACACGCTGCTGATCGGCAGCCCCGGTTCCATCGTGAACGGCCCGCTGCTGATGGCGGCGCCGCGCTACGACACCATGGCGGACCTTCTGCCGGTGGCGCTGCTGGGGCAGGTGCCCATGGTGATCATCGTCCGGCCCGACCTGCCCGTGCGGAACCTCGCGGAACTCGTCGCCTTCTCGAAGGAGCGGCCGGGGGGCGTCACCATCGGCACCTCCGGCGTGGGTGGGGCCAACCACCTGCCGCTGGAGCTGTTCAAGGCGGCCACGGGGGCCAACCTCGTGCACGTGCCCTATCGCGGCGGCGGCTCCACCCTGCCCGACTTCGTTGCGGGCAACGTGGACGGCATCCTGATCGAGCTGCCGAGCGTGCTGGACCTGCAGCGGGACGGGCGCGGGCGCATCCTGGGCGTGGCTTCGGCCGCGCGGTCCCCGCAGGTGCCGGAGGTCGCGACCTTTATCGAGCAGGGGCTGGAGGGGTTCCTCGCGGCGTCCTTCGTGGGGCTTTTCGCGCCGGCGGGCACGCCGGAGCCGGTGATGCAAGCCTTGCAGGCGGCACTGGCCGAGGCGGCGGCGGACCCGGAGGTTCTGGCGCGGCTCGCCTCCTTCGGGGCCGATCCGCCCACGGCGGCGGAGCTGACCACGCCGGGGGTGGCGGCCTTTCTTCAGGGGGAGATGGCGAAGGCGCGGCGGGCCATCGCGGTGGCCGGGCTCAGGCCGGAATAGGCGCGCGCCCTATTCCACGCGGATGCCGGCCTGGGCGACGAGGCCGCGCCATTTGGGCACTTCCTCGGCCAGGCGCGCGGCCAGGGGGGCGGGGCCGTCCATGCGCGCGGTCGCGGCGCCCTCGGCCATGCGGGCCTGCAACTCGGGCGCGTCGCGCAGGGCGGCGAGCTCGGTGGTCAGGAGCGTGAGCAAGGGAGCGGGCAGGCCCTTCGGCGCCATCAGGCAGAACCAGTTCGGCGCGGCGTAGCCGGGCACGGTTTCGGCGATGGCGGGGATGTCCGGCAGGGCCGTGACGCGTTCGGGCATGGTGACGCCGAGGATGCGGGCGCGGCCCTGGCGCATGTGCTGGAGCACCTCGATCGTCGAGCCGAAGATGAGGGAGATGTCGCCGGCATAGACCGCCGTCACGGCGGGGCTGATGCCGCGATAGGGCACATGCGTCATCTCCACCCCCGCGAGGGCGCAGAACAGGGCGCCCGCCAGGTGGTTGGCCGAGCCCACGCCGCCCGAGGCATAGGTCAGCTCCGCCGGATGCGCCCTGGCGTGGGCGATGATCTGGGGAAGCGAGGTGAAGGGCGATTGCGAGCGCACCAGCAGGCCCGAGGGCACGTCGCACATCAGGCTGACCGGATCGAGGTCCCGCTGGGGGTCGAAGCCCAGCGCCGGCTGGAGCGTCGGGATGATGGAGATGCCCGCGGAGGTGGCGAGAAAGGTGGCGCCGTCCGGCGGCTGCTGGGCCACGTGCTGCGAGCCGATGCCGCCCCCGGCGCCGGGCCGGCTTTCCACGATGAAGTTGGCGCCGAGGCGGCGGCTCAGCCGGTCCGCGACGATGCGTGTGGGGATCTCGATGGGGCTGCCGGGGGCCTGGGGCACGACCAGCCGCACGGTGCGGACGGGCCAGGCTTCCTCCGCCCACGGGGCGCGCGGAAGGGCGGGCAGGGCGAGGGCGGCCAGAGCCAGGGTTCTGCGCTGCATCGTGTCCTCCCGCCGTTCTTCCGGAACGATCGCGCCGATGCTGCACCCCGCGCGGGGCGGGGCGCAACGGCCGGGGCTCACCAGCCCTCGGGCAGCGCGACCCCGAGCTCGCCGGCCACGCGCACGAGGTCGAGCCGCGTCTGGCCGGGCAGCATCAGGCCCTCGGCCTGGTGGCGCGCCTCGTTCCGCGCCTCGATCTCGCCGGGGTAGAAGACCTCCTCGAAGCCCTCCGCCAGGGGGACGGACTTGATGGAGGCGATCATCTCCTCCATCCGCGCCTCGAAGCGGGAGAGGGGGCCGAAGGCCTCGATGTTGAGCGCCATGACCATGTGGCCGCACCGGCTGCGGCGCTCGGCCTGGTAGGGGCCGTTCACCTCGTCCAGGATGCCGCTGCCGGAGAGCACGCCGGAGAGCACGTCCATCATCACGGTGACGCCGTAGCCCTTGTGCTCCGCCATGGGCAGGATCACGCCGCCCAGTGCCGCCACGGGGTCGGTGGTGGGGCGGCCCTGGGCGTCGATGGCCCAGCCCTCCGGGATGGGGATGCCCTTCTGGCGGGCCAGGAAGATCTTGCCGCGGGCCACCACGGTGTTGGCGATGTCCAGCATCATCGGCGGGTGGCGCCCGGCGGGGGCGGCGATGGACCAGGGGTTGTTGCCCAGGAGCTTGGCGCGGCCGCCCCAGGGCGCCATGGCCGGGCTGCCATTGGTGGTCAGCACGCCGATGCAGCCGGCCTCCGCCGCCATGCGCGTGAAGTAGCCGAGCGCGCCGTGGTGGTTGGAATCGCGCACGGAGACGATGCCGACGCCGTGCTGCTTCGCGCGCCGCACCGCATCCAGCATGGCGCGGCGCGCGATCACCTGGCCGACGCCGTCGCGCCCGTCGATCACGGAGATGGCGCCGGCATCCACCAGCACCTCGGGTTCCGTCACGGGCTTCATCGTTCCGGCGCGAAGGCGGTCGATGTACCAGGCCGCGCGCAGCACGCCGTGGGAGGAATGGCCCCACATGTCCGCCCGCACGAGGGTGTCGGCCACCAGCGCCGCGTC
Source organism: Muricoccus vinaceus (assembly GCF_042433125.1). NCBI lineage: Bacteria > Pseudomonadati > Pseudomonadota > Alphaproteobacteria > Acetobacterales > Roseomonadaceae > Muricoccus > Muricoccus vinaceus. The sequence goes on from NZ_JBHLVZ010000043.1 coordinate 31,435, forward strand.
CTCCTCCGGCAGGCCGGCGGCGGCGTAGAGGGCGGCGGTGAAGGTGCTGAGCGTGCCGGGCGCGATGGGTGTCATGGTGTTGCGTTCCGCTGGTGTTATGGGACCCGCGCCGGGTCGCCCTCGAAGCCGAGGGCGCAGACCGAGCCGCCGTGGAAAAGGGCGGCGACCGGGCCGCCCGGCGTGGGCACGGCGGAGAGCTCGGTGGCGAAGCCTTCGGCGTCGTCCTCGGGCGCGTAGCCGATGCGGGCGCGCGCCTCGGCATCGCCGCCCCAGAGGGCGCGGCGGTTGTTCGACACGCCGTAGAGCAGAAGGAAGCCGAAGGGCGGCGCCTCGACGCAGCGGCGGGCGAGCTGGGCCATGTCGCGGTGGCTGATCCAGCCGCCGAGCTCGCGCGCGTTGCCCGGCCGCGCGCGGAAGGCGCCGATGCGCAGGCAGGCCACATCCATCCCGTACTTGTCGGCGTAAAGGCGGCCCATGGCTTCGCCGAAGACCTTGCTGACGCCGTAGAAGCCATCCGGGCGCGGAGGCTCCTCGGTGCCGACGGGCCGGTCGGCGCGGTAGAAGCCGATGACGTGGTTGCTGCTGGCGAAAACCAGCCGCCGCGCGCCGTTGCGCCGCGCCGCCTCGAACAGCCCGTGGCAGGCGACGATGTTGGTGTGCAGGATCTCCTCGGGCGTGCCGCCCGTCTCGCGCGGGATGCCCGCCAGGTGGATGACGCAATCGGCGCCGCGCGTGGCGGCATCGGCCATGGCGGGGTCGGACAGGTCGCCCTGCATCACCTCCTCCTCCGCGGTTTCCGCCTCCAGCGGGCGGCGGTCCAGCAGGCGCAGGCGGGGGGCGGCGCCGCGGAGCGCCGGGCGCAGCACGCGGCCGATCTCGCCGGCGGCGCCGGTCAGCAGGATGCGGCCCCAGGGGGGGCCGTTGGGGGGTGCCACCTCAGCCATCGACCGTCACGTTGGCCTCGCGCACGATGCGGCCGAACTTCTCGGATTCCGCCGACACGAAGCGGCGGTAGTCGTCGGGGGTCATGGGTTGGGGCAGCAGGCCCTGGGTCTCGAACTTCGTGCGCAGCTCCGGTTCCTCCAGCGCCTTGGCCACCGCCTCGGACACGCGCCGCGCGATCGGGTCCGGCGTGGCGCCGGGGGCGAAGAGGCCGAACCAGTTGATCAGCTCGTATTGGACGAGCGGGCCGTATTCCGACACGGAAGGCACGTCGGGCATCTGCGGCAGCCGTTCCCTGGAGGTGACGGCGACGGCGCGGATGCGGCCCGCGCCGATCAGCGACAGGCCGGAGGCGAGGCTGTTGTAGCCGTATTGCACGCGCCCGGCCGCGATGTCGGTAACGGCCTGGCCGGAGCCGCGATAGGGCACGTGCACGGTCTGGATGCCGGCCATGCTGTTGAACAGTTCCCCCGCCAGATGCTGCGGGTTGCCGATGCCGGAGGATGAGTAGGAGAGCTTGCCGGGATTGGCGCGGGCATAGGAGACGAGTTCCGCGACCGTCTTGAAGGGCGCGTCCATGCTGGCCATCAGGATGTTCGGCACCTTCACCACCAGCGTGACCGGGCGGAGGTCGCGCTGGGGGTCGTAGCTCATCTTCTCCTTGTAGAGGTGCTGGTTCACGGCGGTTTCCCCGGCGCCGCCCAGAAGGAAGGTGTAGCCGTCGGGCGCTGCCGTCGCGACGGCCTGCGCGCCGATCATGCCGCTGGCCCCGGCGCGGTTCTCCACCACGACGGGCTGGCCCAGCAACAGGCGCAGCGGGTCCGCCAGAAGGCGCGCGGTGATGTCCTGCCCGCCGCCGGCGGCATAGGGAGCGATGATGCGGATGGGGCGGTTCGGGTAGTCGCCCTGCGCGGATGTCTGGGCAAGGGCGGGGCGGGCCAGCGCGAGGGCGCCGCCGGCGGCGATCAGGCCGCGGCGGGTGGGGCGTGCGGTGGGCATGGTTTCCGGGTTCTCCCTTTTGTTGTTCCTGGCGGCGGGATCTAGCCCGCCAGCGTCCGGAGTTTCTGGAGGTCCGCCTCGGCGACGCGCACGCCCTCCTGCCGGCCGCGGGCAAGGGATGTCATCTCCCGCTCTCCCGGCAGCATCACGGGGGAAGCGGGGTCGGCGGCGGGGGTGTCGTGCAGGATGGCGGTGAAATCCGCCACGCGCTCGCGCAGCCATTCGGTGCTGCCCAGGCGCGCGGTGTCGATCAGGATGAAGACGTGGCCGAGGTCCTGCGCGGCCCCCGGGTTCTTGTCCCAGGCCTGCACGCGCGTGAGATAGGAGGCGCCCGAGAGCAGGCCCGCCAGCATGTCCACCATCACGGCCAGGCCATAGCCCTTGTGCCCGCCGACGGGCAGCAGGAAGCCGGCCAGCGCCGCCCTGGCATCGGTGGTGGGCTGGCCGGCGGAGTCGGTGGCCCAGCCCTGCGGCATGGGCTCGTTCTTCTCGGCCAGTGCGCGGATCTTGGCGCGGGCGGCGACGCTCAGCGCCATGTCCAGGATCACGGGGTCGCCGCCCGGGTTGGGCACGCCGATGCCGATGGGGTTGTTGCCCACCCGCGTGTCGCGCCCGCCCCAGGGGGCGATGGTGGTGGTGGCGTTGCTCGCGATGATCGAGGCGAAGCCGGCCTCGGCCGCGAGAAGCGCGTAGGGCATGACCGGGCCGAAGTGGTTGCTGCCGCGTGCGAAGGCGGCGCCGATGCCGGCGGCGCGGGCACCCTCGGTCGCGGCCTCCAGCGCGCGCATGCCGACCAGCGGGCCGATGCCGTTGCGGCCGTCCACCGTGGCCAGGCCCGGAGCCACGCGCAGGGTCGCGACCTCCGCCCGCGCGTCGATGCCGCCGATACGCACGCGGTCGAGGTATTGCGGAACGCGGCTGATGCCGTGCGTGCGCACGCCGAACAGGTCCGCGAGCACGAGGACGCGCGCCACCTGCGCCGCTTCGTCCTCCCGCATGCCGCCCGCCGTCAGCGCCCGCGACGCGAGGTCGAGCAGATCGCCCTCGGCAACCAAGGCTTCGCCCATTCCGTACCGTTTCCTTCCTGTCCGCCGCGGTCCGGGCCGCGGGAGGGGGCGAGCCTATCCCATCGGGGAAGAAGCGCGATAGCGTGCGGCCGGATCGAGGGGTGGTGCGCGATGGCTTGGACGGTTGAGACGGTGCAGCAGGGCTTTCCCGGCAAGTCCGCCTATCACGGCGGGCTGGGCTGGAGCACGGTGGCGGTGGCGCGCGGGCCGGAGGGGCGCATCGCGGTGCTGGACACCGGTGCGTTCGGCGCGCGCAGGCGGCTGCTGGCGCAGATGCGCGCGCTCGGCATCGAGCCCGGGGACGTGACGGACCTTCTGCTCACGCATCTGCACTACGACCACTGCATGAACTGGCCCATGTTTCCGCGCGCCACGATCCATGCGGGCGAGGCGGAGCTGGAGATGGCGCTGGCCCTGCCGGACGGTGACCCGCTTTATCCCGAGTTCACCATCCGCGAGCTGGCCCGCCACCCGCGCCTTCGCCGGCTGCGGGACGGAGAGACGGGCCTGCCCGGCATCACCTGCTTCACCGCGCCCGGCCACACCATGCACCATCTGGTTTTCGTGCTGGCGGGCGACCCGCCCGTGATCTTCTCGGCGGACGTGGCGAAGAACCGGGCGGAGCTGGCGACGGGGCGCGCGGACATGACGCTGGATGCGGCGGCGCACGCGGCCTCGATCGCGCGGCTCAACGCGGCGTGGCGCGCGGTGCCCGGCACCGTGCTGCTGCCCGGCCATGACCTGCCGCTGGTGCTGGACGGAGATGGGCGCATCGCCGCGCAGGGGGCGCGCACCTGTGCCATCGATGCCTGGTTCGGCGACAAGCTGGAGGCGGTCACGCGCTTCGAGCTTTCGGAGCGCGCCGCCGGCTGAGCGCCGCATCCCGGCCGCGCGCCACGGGCCCGGCGGGGCGGCCGGGGAGGGCGTTCCTCCGGCCGTTCGGGGGCGGATGCGTCCTGGCCGCGCCAGGGCACGTGCATGTCGCGGCGGGCGTGTCGGGGCGGGCATGTTCGGGCGTGGTGGGGCGCGGCCGCCTTCCTCCAGCGCCCGAGGCAGGGCGGGGTCGCCGAATCCCGCATGCGGCGGCCGTGGTCGGCCTCCTCGTTCAGCCGCCTGGCCGGCGGCCGTGCCAGGCGTCGTCCAGCAGGGCGCGGATGGCGGCGCGCTCCACCGGGCGGGGGTTCCAGTAGGGGTTGGCGGTGGCGAGGTCGGCGGCACGGTCCAGCCCGTGCTCGGGCATGCCGAGGTCGCGCAGCGCGGTGGGGGCGTCCATGCCCCGGGCCAGGTCGAAGAGGCCCGTCGCGGCATCGGCGGCGCCCAGCGCGCGGGCGATGCGCGCCATGGCATCCGGCGCCGCGGGGGCGTTGAAGGCGGTGGCGTGGGGCAGCACCACCGTGTGGGTCTGGGCGTGCGGCAGGTCGAAGGAGCCGCCGAGCGTGTGGCAGAGCTTGTGGTGCAGCGACATGCCCACCGTGCCCAGGCAGACGCCGCAGGCCCAGGCACCGAACAGCGCGTCCGAGCGCGCCTCGCGGTCGGTGGGGTCGCGCATGATCCGGGGCAGGGCGCGGGCGAGGGCGGCGATGCCCTGCTCGGCCATGGCCGAGGTGATGGGATTGCCGTCGCGGGCATAGAGCGCTTCCACCGAATGGGCGATGGCGTTCATGCCGGAGGTTGCGGACAGGCCGGGGGGCAGGCTGAGCGTGAGGTCCACGTCGTAGAGGATGACCTCGGGCAACACCTTCAGCGTGCGCTGCGTGGTCTTCTTCCCGCCCTCGGTCTCGCCCAGGATCGGCGTTGCCTCCGATCCCGCATAGGTGGTGGGAATGGCGATCTGCGGCAGGTCGGTGCGGAGCGCGATGGCCTTGCCGAGCCCGGTGGTGGAGCCGCCGCCGATGGCGACCGTGCAGTCGGCGCCGAGGGCGCGCAGCGCCTCCATGGCGCGCTGCGTCACCTCCACCGGCGTGTGCATCGTGGCCTCGGCGAAGATGCCGGCGGAAAGCGGGCCGAGGCGGGCCGCGAGGTCCTCGGCCATGCCGCGCTGCTCGGGGGTGGAGAGCACGAGGGCGCGCTTGCAGCCGAGGGCCCGAACCTCATCGCCGATGCGGGCGAGGGTGCCGGCGCCGAAGATCACGCGCGCGGGCAGCGCCTCGTAGGTGAAGGGTTGCATGGCGATCGTTTCCCCCGGTGCCGTCACGCCACGGGCGGCCGTGGCGGGAGGGATCATCGCCCCCGGGCGGCCGGATCGCCAAGAGCCGCGATCCATGGGGGCGCCGCCGGGTTGCCAAGCCACCGCCGCTGGGGAAGGCTGCCGGGAGAGGCGGCGAAGACCACCCGTGCCGGAGCGACCATCAACACGGCGGCCCTGAACCGATCGGAGACCACCCATGGCGCGCCCCTTTCATCTCGGCTGGTTCCTCCAGGGCTCCAGCGTGCAGGCCTGGGGCGAGCCCTGGACCGGCGCCATCGGCCGCGACTGGATGCAGCCCGACCTGTTCGCCGACATGGCGCGCGCGCTGGAGCGCGCCTGCTTTGACTATATCCTGATCGAGGACAGTTCCTACATCGGCGAGGCCTATGGCGGGTCGCGCGAGATCTACCTGAAGCACGGGCTGTCGGTGCCCCGGCAGGACCCTTCCATCGTGGCGACGCTGCTGTTCGCCGCGACGCGCCGCATCGGCATCGCGACCACGCTCGCGACCTTCACCCATCCGCCCTATCTGCTGGCGCGGATCATGGCGACGCTGGACCAGGTTTCGGCCGGGCGGGCCGGGTGGAACATGGTGACCGGCAGCAGCGACATGGCGGCGCGCAACTACGGGCTGGACGGGCTGCCCGAGCACGACCTGCGCTACGACATGGCCGACGAGTACATGGCCTGCGTGAACGCGCTGTGGGATTCCTGGGAGCCGGGCGCCCTTCTGGCCGATGCGGAAAGCGGCGTGCTGGTGGACCACGCGAAGGTCCGCGCGGTGGACTTCAAGGGGCAATGGTACAGCTCCCGCGGGCCGCTGAACTCGGGGCCCTGCGTGCAGGGGCGGCCGGTGATCGCCCAGGCCGGCGGCTCGCCGCGCGGGCGGCAGTTCGCCGCGACGCACGGGGAGACGGTTGTGGCGAATCCGAAGGGGATCGCGGCGATGAAGAGTTACCGCGACGACATCCGGGCGCGTGCCGCGGCCGCCGGCCGCGACCCCGACGGGATCAAGGTGCTGTTCCTGATCAATCCCATCATCGGGGAAAGCGCGGAGCACGCGGAGATGCGGCGCCTGGAGCGCATCGCCGCCGCCGACCGGCGCATCGCGCAGCGGCTGGCGCATTTCAGCAAGGTGACCAACATCGACTTCTCCGGCTTCGACCTGGACCAGCCGATCGACGAGGGGCTGCGCACCAACGGGCACCAGCAGAACCTGGACACGCTGAAGAAGATGGGGGCGGGCGGCAAGACGCTGCGGCAGGCCTTCGCGGATTACAGCGGCAGCGGTCTTTCGGTGGATCTCTGCGGCACGGTGGATGCCGTGGCCGGGCAGATGGCGGAGGCGATGGAGGAGATCGGCGGCGACGGCTTCCTGTTCTCCATGGGCGATGTCAGCCGGCGCGTGGTGGCGGAGGTGGCGGACGGGCTCGTGCCGGCCTTGCAGGCGCGGGGGCTCACGCGGCGCGGCTACGGGCATGCGACCTTCCGCGAGAACCTGCTGGAGTTCTGAGCGATGCTCCTGCTTCCCCGGCGCGGGCTGTTGCGGGCGGGGCTGGCGGCGCCCTGGCTGGCGCCGCTCGGCCACCTGCGCGCGCGAGCGGAGGAGTATCCCTTCGCGCTCGGCGTCGCCTCGGGCGAGCCGGGGCCGGACTCGGTGGTGCTCTGGACGCGCCTGGCGCGGCGCTGGCGGGATGGGGGCATGGGCGAGGCGCCCGTGCCGGTGGACTGGGTGCTGGCCCGCGACGAGGGGCTGCGCGACGTGGTGCGGCGGGGCCGCGCCATGGCGGTGGCGGAGGACGCGCATTCCGTGCATGTGGAGCTGTCCGGCCTGGAGCCGGACCGGCCCTATTGGTACGGCTTCACCGCGCTGGGCGCCGAGAGCGGGGCCGCGCGCACGCGCACCGCGCCCCGGCCCGGCACCATGCCGGCGCGTCTGCGCTTCGCGGTGGCCTCCTGCCAGCAGTACGAGCAGGGCTTCTACGCCGCCTACCGCCACATGCTGGCGGAGGACCCGGACCTCGTCGTGTTCCTGGGCGACTACATCTACGAGGCGTCCTGGGGGCGGAACCTCGTGCGCAGCCACGAGGGGCCGAGCGCGCGGGACCTGGAGGGCTACCGGGACCGCTACGCGCTGTACAAGACCGATCCCGACCTTCAGGCGATGCATCGCGCCTGCCCCTGGCTGGTGACCTGGGACGACCACGAGGTGAGCAACGACTACGCCGCCGACCGCGGGGAGGCGGAGGAGGGCGCGGCCTTCCTGGGCAGGCGGGCCGCCGCGTACAAGGCGTTCTGGGAGCACATGCCGCTGCCCGCTTCCGCGCGGCCGGACGGGGCTTCGGCCCGGATCCACCGGCGCGCGGGCTTCGGGGATCTGGTGGGGTTCCACATGCTGGATGATCGCCAGTACCGGGCCTATCAGGCCTGCCAGCGGCCGGGGCGCGGGGGCGGTGGGTATGTGTCGCGGGAAGGCTGCGCGGAGCTGGACGACCCCGCGCGCTCCATGCTCGGCGCCCGGCAGGAATCCTGGCTGCGCGAGGGGTTGGCGGCGGCACGGGCGCGCTGGACGGTTCTGGCGCAGCAGACGCGCATGGCGCGGCTCGGCACGCAGCGCACGCCCGTCACCTACTGGACGGATGGATGGGACGGCTATCCGGCGGCGCGCGCCCGGCTGCTGGAGGATCTGGCCGCGAGCCGTGCGCCGAACCCGCTGGTGATCGGCGGGGATATCCACGCGCACCTGGTGGCGGAGCTTCGCCCCGATTTCGACCGGCCGGAGACCCCGGCGGTGGCGGTGGAGTTCACGGGAACCTCCATCACCAGCCAGGGCCGGCAGTACCGCGAGACCTACCCCGCCGATCCGCACATCGCCTACGCCAATGGCAGCGCGCGCGGATACCTCATGATGACGCTGACGCCCGCGACCGCGACGGCCGAGCTGCGCGCCATCGACGATCCCCGCGACCGCGACACGGGGATCGCGACGCAACAGCGTTTCGTGGTGGAGGCCGGGCGGGCCGCCCTCCACCAGGGGTGATTCAGGTGGCGGTGATGTTGTTGGCGCGCACCACCTCGCCCCAGAGGGCGTGGTCGCGGCGGACCATGGCGGCGAACTCCTCGGTGGTGCCGCTGCCGGGCTCGTCGCCCTGGCTGGTGACGCGCTCGCGGAGTGTCGCGTCCTGCAGCGCGGTGTTCTGGGCGGCGTAGACCTTGCGGACGATGTCGTCGGGCGTGCCGCGCGGGGCGAAGAGGCCGATCCAGGCGGTGAAGGTGAAGTTGCTCAGGCCCTGCTCGGCGGAGGTGGCGACGTCGGGGAAGGCGGAGGAGCGGTTGGCGCCGGTGACGAGGATGGCGCGGAGCTGCCCGGACTTGACGAAGGGCGCGACCACGGAGGCGCCGTCAAACATCGCGCTGAAGCGGTTGGCGATGAAGTCCTGGATGGCGGGGCCGCTGCCGCGATAGGGCACGTTCTCCATCGCGGGGTTGCCGATGCGGGTGCGGAACAGCTCCATCGCGCAGTGGGACAGGCTGCCGGCGGCGGGGGTGCCGTAGTTCACGCCGTTGCGCTGCGCCTTGGCCCAGGCGGCGAATTCCTGGACGTTGTTGGCGGGCACGGAGGGATGCACGCAGAGCACCATGGAGCTTTGCAGCGACAGCCCGATCGGCACCATGTCCAGCGGGTTGACGGCCATGTTCGAGAAGGTGTGCGGGTTGATGGCCATGGGGCTCGAATTGCCGGCCAGCAGGGTGTAGCCGTCCGGGCGGGCGCGCATCACGGCCTCCGTGCCCAGGTTGCCGCCGGCGCCGCCGCGGTTCTCGATCACCACCGTCTGGCCCAGCGCCGTGCCCAGGCCGGGCTGCACCATGCGGGCGGCGAAGTCGGTCTGTCCGCCCGGGGGGAAGCCCACCACCAGGGTGATCGGGCGGGTGGGCCAGGGCGCCTGGGCGCGCGCGCCGTAGGGCAGGGCGAGGCCCATGCCCGCGCCGATCGCCGCGCGCCGGGTGGGCCGCCAGCCCGAATCGTTTGCTGCCGTCATCGTCGTTTTCTCCCTGTTCAGGCGCCGCCTTGTGGCGGTTCCGCCCTGCCCTGGCTAGGTAGGATGGGGGCGGCGGATCGCCGCTTGGAGGGGGGGCGGGGCGACGTGGGCTCGCGCAGCCGTGACAGGCGCGGCGCGGGGCCGGCGCCATCTACCGGATCCGTCCCTTCGCAACGGCCTTCTTTTCGCTGGCCGGTCGGCGGGACCGGTTGACGGCGGAAGGGGGCGGCGCGAAACCAAAGGCGGTTGGGCCGGTCCGGCGCGGTGTGTCGGGCGGGCCGGGGCCCACGGAAAGAAAGTGAGCGACGTCATGGTCAAGCTGCGCAGCCAGGCCTGGTTCGACAATCCCGACGACCCCGGCATGACCGCGCTCTACCTTGAACGCTATCTGAACTACGGCATCACCCGGGCGGAGCTGCAATCGGGGCGGCCGATCATCGGGATCGCGCAGACGGGCAGCGACCTCGCGCCCTGCAACCGCCACCACCTGATGCTGGCGGAGCGCGTGAAGGCGGGCATCCGCGAGGCCGGCGGGATCCCCATGGAGTTCCCGGTCCACCCGATCCAGGAGACGGGCAAGCGGCCGACGGCGGCACTCGATCGCAACCTCGCCTATCTCGGGCTGGTGGAGGTGCTCTTCGGCTATCCGCTGGATGGCGTCGTGCTGACCACGGGCTGCGACAAGACGACCCCGGCCTGCCTGATGGCGGCGGCGACGGTGAACATGCCGGCCATCGTGCTCTCGGGCGGGCCGATGCTGGACGGGCACTGGAAGGGGCGGCTGGCGGGCAGCGGCACCATCATCTGGGAAGGGCGGCAGAGGCTCGCGGCCGGGGAGATCGGCTATGGCGAGTTCATGGACATGGCCGCGGCCTCGGCGCCCAGCGTCGGGCACTGCAACACCATGGGCACCGCGCTTTCCATGAATTCGCTCGCCGAAGCCCTGGGCATGAGCCTGCCCGGCTGCGCGGCCATCCCGGCGCCTTACCGCGAGCGCGGGCAGATGGCCTACGACACCGGGCTGCGCATCGTGGAGATGGTGCGCGAGGACCTGACGCCGCGGAAGGTCATGACCAAGCAGGCCTTCGAGAACGCGATCATGGTGGCCTCCGCCATCGGCGCCTCCACCAACGCGCCGCCGCACCTGATCGCCATCGCGCGCCACCTGGACGTGGAGCTCTCGCTGGACGACTGGCAGCGGGTGGGCCACGACGTGCCCATGCTGGTGAACTGCCAGCCGGCCGGCGCCTATCTGGGCGAGGCCTTCCACCGCGCCGGCGGCGTGCCCGCGGTGATGCGGGAGCTGCTGGATGCCGGGCTGCTGCACGCCGATGCGCTCTGCGTGTCCGGCCGCACCATGGGCGAGACGCTGTCGGGTGTGGAATCCCACGACCACGACGTGATCCGGCCCTTCGCGGAGCCGCTGGTGCCCGAGGCCGGGATGCTGGTGATGACCGGGAACCTGTTCGATTCCGGCATCATGAAGACCAGCGTGATCTCGCCCGAGTTCCGTGCCCGCTACCTGTCGAACCCCGACGACCTCGACGCCTTCGAGGGGCGGGCGATCGTCTTCGAGGGGCCGGAGGACTACCACCACCGGATCAACGAGCCCTCGCTCCAGATCGACGAGCACTGCATCCTGTTCATCCGCAACTGCGGGCCGGTCGGCTATCCCGGCTCGGCGGAGGTGGTGAACATGCAGCCGCCGGACGAGCTCATCCGCCGCGGGGTGCACGCGCTGCCCTGCATCGGCGACGGGCGGCAGAGCGGCACCTCGGCCAGCCCCTCCATCCTCAACGTCTCGCCCGAGGCGGCGGCGGGGGGGAACCTCGCGATCCTGCGCACCGGGGACCGCGTGCGGGTGGACCTGCCCAAGCGCCGCGTGGACCTGCTGGTGTCGGAGGAGGAGATCGCCTCCCGGCGCGCCGCCCTGCCGCCGGTGAAGCTGACCAACCAGACGCCGTGGCAGGCGATCTACCGCGCCACGGTGGGGCAGCTTTCCACCGGCGCCTGCATGGAGGACACGGTGGCCTACCAGGACCTCGTGCACACGGCCGGCCTTCCACGCAACTCGCACTGATGCGCCGGTGAGGAAGGGGCCGTGACCCGCATCGTCTGCCTGGGCGAGTGCATGATCGAGTTGCGGGAGCGGCCGGACGGGCTGCTCTCGCGCGCCTTTGGCGGGGATACGCTGAACACGGCGGTCTATCTCGCGCGCCTCGGCGTGGAGGTCGGCTATGCGACGGCGCTGGGGGACGACGCGCATAGCGAGGAGATGCTCCGGGGCTGGGAGGAGGAGGGGGTGGGAACCTCCCTCGTGCTCCGCCTGCCCGGGCGTGTGCCCGGCCTCTACCTGATCCAGACGGACGAGAAGGGCGAGCGGCGCTTCTCCTACTGGCGGGGCGAGGCGCCCGTGCGGCAGTTGTTCGACCAGCCGGAGACGCCGCGGATCGAGGCGGGCCTGGCCGCGGCCGGGCTGGTCTATCTTTCGGGCATCACCCTGTCCCTGTTCCACGGCCCGGCGCGCGAGCGGCTTTTCGCGGCGCTGGAGGCGGTGCGGGCGGCGGGCGGACAGGTCGCCTTCGACAGCAACTTCCGCCCGCGCGGCTGGCCCGATCCGGAGGAGGCGCGCGCCGCTTTCGCCCGTGCCGTTGCCCTCAGCACCACCGTGCTGGCGGGGGTGGAGGACTTCACCCTGCTGGACGGAAAGGCGACGCCCGAGGGGCTGATCGCGCGGCTGCGCGAGGCCGGGGTGCCCGAGGTGGTTGTGAAGCTGGCCGAACCCGGCTGCATCGTGGCATCCGCGGAGCAATCCACCCCGGTGCCGCCGCCCGCCCCGGTGAAGCCGGTGGACACCACGGGCGCGGGGGACAGCTTCGCGGCCGCCTATCTCGCTGCCCGCCTGCGCGGCCTGGGGCCGGAGGCGGCGGCCCTGGCCGGGCACCGCCTGGCGGCTGTGGTGGTGCGGTACCCCGGCGCCATCATCCCGCGCGACGCCATGCCAGCCGACATCTTTTCCCCGGAGTCCGCATGACCACGCCCAATCCCATCGCCGACCTGCTGCGCGCGGCCCGGATCGTGCCCGTGCTGACCATCCGGGACGCGGCGCAGGCCGTGCCGCTGGCCCGTGCGCTGGTGGCCGGCGGCGTGAACACGCTGGAGGTGACGCTGCGCACCGAGGCGGGCGCCAAGGCCGCGGAGGCCATCCTGCGGGAGGTGCCCGGTGCCGTGGTGGGGCTGGGCACGGTGCTCGCGCGGCGGGACCTCGCCCTGGCCCGCACGCTGGGCGTCACCTTCGCCTTCTCCCCCGGTGCGACGCCGGAGCTGCTGGACGCGGCGGCGGAGGACGGCATTCCCTTTGTGCCCGGCATTGCGACGGCTTCCGAGCTGATGGCGGCCGCGGCGCGGGGCTTCACCACGGTGAAGCTGTTCCCCGCCGCCCAGCTCGGCGGGATCGGGGCGCTGAAGGCGCTCGGCGCTCCCTTCCCGGAAGCGCGCTTCTGCCCCACGGGCGGGATCGGGGAGGAGGAGATGCGCGACTACCTGGCCCTGCCGAACGTGGTGGCGGTGGGCGGTTCCTGGCTGGCCCCGGCGGCGGAGATCGCGGCGGGCGAGTGGAGCGCGATCGAGGCGCGGGCGCGCCGCACGATGCAGGCGGCCCAGGCGGGCTGAGGGGCTGGCTGAGGCCGCCTTGCTCAGGCCTGAGCGCGTGGCGGGCCGGTGGAACCGCGCTCCACCAGCGCGGGGGCGAGCACGGCGGTTCCGGCTTCCGTGCCCTGGTGGATGCGGTCCAGCAGGAGGCGCGCGGCGCGGCGGCCCATTTCCGCGTGCGGGATGCGGATGGTGGTGAGCGGCGGCTCGATCATGTCCACCAGCGGCATGTCGTTGTGGCCGGTGACGGAGATGTCCGCGGGGATGCGCAGCCCCGCGCGCCGGCAGGCGTCGTAGGCGCCCAGCGCCAGCAGGTCGTTGGCGCAGGCCAGGGCCGTGATGCCGGAGCAGCGGGAAAGAAGGAGGCTGGCCGCGGCCTCGCCCTCCGCGCGGCCATAGGTGGGCGCGGCCTCCACCCAGCCGGGGGGGAGTTCCAGCCCTTGCGCGGCCATGGCGGCCTCGAAGCCCTCCCGCCGCAGCAGGCCGGTGGAGAGCGGCGCGGGGCCGCCGACATGGGCGATGCGGCGATGGCCGAGGGAGGCCAGATGGGCCACGGCCATGGCCATCCCGGCGCGGTCGTCGGAGACGACGGCGGGGATGCCTTCTCCGCCGCTGCGGTTGATCAGAACAGTGGGCAGGCCCCGCACGAGGCAAGCGGCCAGGGCGGGGTCGTCGCGCAGGGCGACGGTGGCCAGCAACAGGCCGTCCACGCGGCGCGCGGCGAGTTCGGCGACGAATTCGGCGGCCTGGGCCGGGTCGTCGCCGGGATCGGCCACGAGCAGGGCATGGCCGTCCTCCGCCAGGGCCGCCGCCGCGGCGGCGAGGATGGGCGCAAAGACGGGATTGGCGATGCCGGGCACCAGGGCGCCCACCAGGCGGGAGCGGCCAGTGCGAAGCGACATGGCCGCGGCATCCGGCCGGTAGCCCAGCCGCGCCGCGGCCTCCTGCACCCGGTGCGCGGCGGGGGCGGCGACGAGGTGGCGGGTGGCCGGGTTGAGCGCGCGCGAGGCGGTGGAGGGGTGAACGCCTGCCTCCTCGGCCACGCGGCGCAGATTGACGGAACGGGGGAGGGGAGGCGCCATGGTCCCCACATAGCACTTGCAGCGTGCCGCGAACGTCACTACAAACGATTGCAAGATTTCTTCGGGAGGGCGATCCGTGATCATCGACGGCGAAGCCATGGTCACTCCGGCCGTGCTGGAGGCGATGGCCAACACCAGGGACGCGCGGCTGCGGGAGGTGACGGCGGCGCTGGTCCGCCACCTGCACGCCTTTATCCGCGAGGTCCGCCCGACGGAGGAGGAGTGGGAGTTCGGCGTGGACTACCTCGGCCGTATCGGGCAGGCGAACAGTGCCACCCACAACGAGGGCGTGCTGTTCTCCGACGCGGTGGGCGTCTCGACGCTGGTGTGCCTGCTGAACAACGGCGCGACGGGCGTGACGGAAACCGCCGCCGCGCTGCTCGGCCCGTTCTGGCGCGACAACTCGCCCAAGGTGGAGGATGGCGGCAGCATCGTGCGCGGGCCGACACCGGGGCCCAGGCTGTTCGCGGGCTGCCAGGTGCTCTCCGGCGGCAAGCCCGTGGCCGGGGCGCGGGTGGATGTGTGGCATTCCTCGCCGGAGGGGGTCTATGAGAACCAGGACCCGGGCATGGCGGACATGAACCTGCGCGGGCAGTTCACCACCGACGCCGAGGGGCGGTTCCGCTTCACCTCCGTGAAGCCCGCAGGCTATCCGGTGCCGACGGATGGGCCCACCGGGGAGCTGCTGCGGGCGCAGGAGCGGCACCCCTTCCGCCCGGCCCACCTGCACTTCCTGATCCACAAGCCCGGCCTCAAGACGTTGATCACCCAGGTTTTCGTGGATGATGACGAGCACCTGGAGAGCGACGTGGTCTTCGGCGTGACGCAGGCGCTGGTCGGCGGCTACGTGAAGGGCGAGGGGCCGGCGCCGGACGGGGGCGAGGGGGAGTGGTGGTCGCTGGACTACACCTTCCACATGGAACCGGGCGAGGCGCGCCTGCCGGTGCCCCCGATCCAATGAGCGCGCTCGCGGGAAGGACCGCGGTTATCCTCGGCGGCTCCGGCGGGATCGGCGCCGCGACGGCCAGGGTGCTGGCGGAGGCGGGCGCCGCCGTGATCGTCAGCTATCGCGGGCGGGAGGCGGAGGCGCGGGCGCTGGTGGCCTCCCTGCCGGGGGAGGGGCATGACGCGCGGCCGGCCACGATGGAGGACCGCGCCTCGGTGGAGGCGCTGGCGGCCGATGTGGCGCGCAGCCATGGCCGCTGCGACGTGCTGGTGAACAGCGCGGGCTTCACCAGGGCCATCGCGCACACGGATCTCGATGCGCTGGACGACGACTTCCTGGACTCCATGTGGCGCGTGAACTGGCGCGGGCCGCTCTCGGCCGTGCGCGCCTTTCGCGGGCTGCTGGAGGACTCCGGGGGGCTGGTGGTGAACATCTCCTCCATCGCGGGGCTGAACGGCTCGGGCTCCAACCTCGTCTATGCGGCGGTGAAGGCGGCGACGGACAGCCTGACCAAGTCGCTGGCGCGCGCGCTGGCGCCGAAGGTGCGGGTGATGTCGGTCTCCCCCGGCGTGGTGGAGACGGGCTTCGTGCCGGGGCGGGGGCCGGAGGCGAACGCGAAGCTCGCGCCCTCCATTCCGCTGAAGCGCGTGGCGCAGCCCGAGGACGTGGCGAATGCCGTTCTCGCCTGCGCGACGCTGCTGACCTATTCCACGGGATCGCTGATCCTGGTCGACGGAGGGCGTGCGCTTTGAGGTCCATTCGGGACGAGGTCTTCATCACCTGCGCGGTGACGGGCAACCTGACGACGCGGGAGCAGCACCCGGAGCTGCCGGTGACGCCCGAGGAGATCGCGAACGCGGCGCTGGCGGCGGCCGAGGAAGGCGCCGCGGTGGTGCACCTGCACGTGCGCGACCCGGCCACCGGCAAGCCGAGCATGGAGCTGGAATACTACAAGGACGTGGTCGCGCGCATCCGTGGCCGCAACAAGGACCTCATCATCAACCTGACCACCGGCCCCGGCGGCCGCTTCGTGGTCGGCGAGGAGGACCCGAAGGTCGCGGGGCCGGGCACGACGCTGACGACGCCCGAGATCCGCACCGCCCACATCACCGCGCTGCGGCCCGACATCGCGACGCTCGACCTCAACACCATGAACTCCGGGCGGGAGGTGGTGATCAACACGCCCCGCAACGTGCGCCGCATGGCCGCCTTCCTGCGCGAGGCCGGGGCGGTGCCGGAGATCGAGCTGTTCGATTCCGGCGACATCGCCCTGATGCGCGACATGCTGGCGGATGGCAGCCTGGCGGCGCCGGCGCTCACCTCCTTCGTCATGGGCGTGAAGTACGGCTTCCAGCCCTCGCCGGAGACCGTGGTCTACGCGCGCAACCTGCTTCCGGCGGATGCGCAGTTCACGGCGATCGGCATCGGCCGCAGCGCCTTCCCGATGCTCGCGCAGTCCATCCTGGCCGGCGGTCACGCGCGCGTCGGGCTGGAGGACGCGACCATGATCGCGCGCGGCGTGCTCGCCCCCTCCAACGCCGCCATGGTCGAGAAGGCCCGGCGGATGGTGGAGGACCTCGGGCCGCGCGTCGTCGGGCCCGCGCGTGCGCGCGAAATCATCGGCCTGTCCTGAAGGGGTCCTGAACGTGTCAGCTTCGCTCAAGACCCAGGCGCGCCGCGGACCGGGGCTGCGCATCGAGGCCAAGGCCGCCGGACCCGGGGCGCTGGGCCTCTCCCACGCGGAGGTCTCGCCCGATGTTCCGCCGGGCTGGTGCCTGGTGGAGGTGGCGGCGGCGGGGGTCAATCCCTCGGACGTGAAGGCGCTGATGGGCGTCATGCCCAAGGCGGTGTTCCCGCGCACGCCCGGCCGCGACTTCGCGGGGCGGATCGTGGAAGGGCCGGCGGGGCTGGTCGGGATGGAGGTCTGGGGGTCGGGCGGGGATGTCGGCATCTCCCGCGACGGCAGCCATGCCAGCCTGCTGGCGCTGCCGCCGGACGCGGTCTTCGCCAAGCCGGGGAACCTTTCCATGCGCGAGGCCGCCGCGATCGGCGTGCCCTTCGTGACGGCCGAGGTCGGGTTCCGCGAGGCGGGCGGCGTCAGGGCAGGGCAGGTGGTGCTCGTGCTCGGGGCGAATGGCCGCGTGGGGCAGGCGGCGTGCCGCATCGCGCGGGCCGCGGGGGCGCGCGTCTTCGCGGGCGTGCGGCGGCCGGGCATCGCGGTGGAGGGCGCCGAGGCGGTGTTCGACAGCGAGGCGGGCGACGTGGCCGCGGCGGTTCGCGAGGCCACAGGGGGGCACGGCGCCGACCTCGTGTTCAACTGCGTCGGCTCGCCGTGGTTCGCGGCGGGCAACGCGGCCATGGCGCATGGGGCGACGCAGATCTTCATCGCGACGCTCGACCGCGCCGTGCCCTTCGACATCTTTCTCTTCTACCGCGGGCAGCACCGCTATGTCGGGGTGGACACGCTGGCGCTCTCGGCGGCGGAGACGGGCGCGGTGCTGGAGGCGCTGCGGCCGGGCTTCGAATCCGGCGCGCTGACGCCCTATGAGATCGAGCCGGACTTCGTCTTCCCGCTGTCGCGCGCGGAGGAGGCCTATCGCATCGTGCTCGGTGGCGCGCCGCAGCGCGTGCTGCTGGAGATGGGCGCTTGAACGTCACCCGCCTCGCCGATGCCCCCGCCTACGAGGCGCCGGGGCATTTCGACATGCGCATGCTGCGCCTGCAGGGGCGCGAGGCCGGACCGGCGGAGAGCCTCTGGCTCGGGCTTTCCTGGCTGCTGCCGGGCGGGCGCACCACGCTCGACGCCTCGCCCGTGGAGAAGCACTACGTCGTGGTCGAGGGCGAGCTGACGATCATCGCGGAGCGCGACGGCGCGAGGGAGGAGGCGACGCTCGCGCGGCTCGATTCCTGCCGCATCGCTCCGGGCGAGGGGCGCCAGCTCGAGAACCGGACCAACCGGCCGGCGGCGGTGGTGCTGGCCATGCCCCTCGCGCCGCCTGGGTGACCAGGGGCGGACCGAACGAGAACAAGGGAGGAAAGAGAATGAACATCCGATCCATCGTCACCCGCCTGGTGGGTGGCCTCGCGGCGGTCCTGCTTTCCCTGCCGGGCGCCGGCGCGCAGGGGCGCTTCCCCGAGCGCACCATCACCGTGATCGTGCCCTTCGCGGCCGGCGGGCCGACCGACGTGGTGGCCCGCCAGCTCGGCGAGGCCATGGGGCGCGACCTCGGGGTTTCCGTGGTGTCCGAGAACGTCACGGGCGCGGGCGGCACCATCGGCGGGCAGCGCGTCGCGCAGGCGCGGCCGGATGGCTACACCCTGCTGCTCGGCAATATCGGCGTGGCGACGGCGCCGACCCTGTACCGCAACCTTCCCTATGACGTGCTGAAGTCCTTCGACACGGTGGGCCTCATCACGCCCGTGCCGATGACCCTGGTGGCCCGGCCGAACATCCCGGCGGCGAACCTGCAGGAGCTGGTGGCCTGGCTGAAGCGGCCGGGGGCGGAGGTGAACATCGGCCATGCCGGGCTCGGCTCGGCCAGCCATCTCTGCGCGACGCTGCTGCGTTCCCTGCTGCAGACGCCGATGACGCCGATCGCCTTCCGCGGCACCGCGCCGATCATGACGGAGCTGATGGCGGGCCGCCTGGACCTGACCTGCGACCAGACCACCAACACCGTGCCCTACATTCAGGACAACCGCGTGCGCGCCTTCGCCACCACGACCGAGCAGCGTCTGGCGGCCCTGCCCAACGTGCCCACGGCGGCGGAAGGCGGGTTGCCCGGGCTGACGGTGACGGTGTGGCATGGCTTCTACGTGCCCGCCGGCACGCCGCGCCCGGTGATCGACCGCCTGTCCCAGGCGCTCCGCACCGCGCTCGCGGACGAGAAGGTGGTGACGCGCTTCGCGGAGCTGGCGACCACGCCGGAGCCGGCCGCCCGCGCGACGCCGGAGGCGCACCGCGCCCTGCTGGAGGCCGAGGTCGCGCGCTGGCGCCCGATCATCCAGTCCGCCGGCGAATACGCCGACTGACCTGCGCGTGTCCTCAAGGGGCCGCGGGCAGCGCCCGCCCGCGGCTCCGCTGCAACGAAGGGCGCAGGAGAACGCGTCCATGACCCCGTCCCGCCGCTCGCTGCTCGGCGCCGTGCCCGCGGCCACGCTGGTCGCCAGCCTTCCCGCCGCGGCCCAGGCGCCCGCGGCCGATCCGTCGCGGCCCGTGCTGATCCGGGGCGCCACCGTCGTGGCGATGGACCCCTCGGTGCCCGACCTGCCCGCGGGGGACATCCTGGTGCGCGACGGCGCCATCGCGGCGATCGGGCGCGACCTTCCGCTGCCTGAAGGGGCGCAGGTGGTGGATGGCGCGGGGCGCATCGCCATTCCCGGGCTGGTGAACGCGCATATTCATCTCGGCCAGGCCCTGCAGCGGGGCATGTCGGGCGACCAGACGCTGGCGCAGTATTTCGGCGCCGTGGTGGCCCGCAGGTCCTCGCGCCTGACGGCCGACGACCTGCGCGCGGCGGATTACGCGGGGGCGCTCGAGCTTCTCTCGGCGGGCGTCACCACGGTGGTGGACTGGAGCCGCGAGACCACCAGTTCCGCCCATGCCGATGCCGCGCTGGACGCCTTCGAGAATTCGGGCATCCGCGCCGTCTTCGCCTATGGGCTGGCGGGGTCGGGCGCGGGCAGCACCACCAGCGCCAACAGCCCCGAGGCGGTGGCCGCCGACATCCGTCGGCTGCGCGCGGGCCGCATGGCCTCGCCCGGACGGGTGCGGCTGGCGCTGGCCATGCGGGGGCCGGACTTCTCCTCGCTGGAGGAGGCGGAGAGCGACCTGCGGCTGGCCCGCGATCTCGATCTCCTCGTGCAGTTCCACGCGGGCGCGCCGGTTTATGCCGAGCGCAAGCGGCGCAGCATCGCGGCGCTGCACGAGAAGGGATTGCTGAACCCCCGCATCAGCCTCGCCCACGCGAACGACCTTGACGAGGACGAGTACAAGATGCTGGCCGATGCCGGCGGCAGCACCGTTTCCACGCCGGAGGTGGAGATGCAGATGGGGCATGGCTTTCCCTCCGCGCCGCGCATGCAACGGGCGGGCGGCGTGGCCGGCATCGGCAGCGACATCTCGGCCGGGGTGGGCGGGGATGTGTTCGCCCAGGCGCGCATCGCGCTCGCCGCCGCGCGCGGCCTGGCCAATGCCGAGGCGTTGCGGGCCGGGGCGCCGCTGCGGGCGGTGGCCTTCACCACGCGCCAGGCGCTGGGCTGGGCGACTCTGGGTGGGGCGCGGGCGGCGGGGCTGGGCGACGTGACGGGCAGCCTGACGCCGGGCAAGCGGGCCGACATCGTGCTGCTGCGCGCGGATACGGTCGGCACATCGCCGGTGCTTGATCCCGTCTCCTCCACGCTGATGCAGTGCGGGGCGGGGGCGGTGGACTTCGTGATGGTGGATGGGCGCGTGCTGAAGCGCGACGGGCGGCTGCTGCATGCGGATGCCGAGGCCGCCGCCGCGGAGGCGCGGCGCAGGGCGGCGGGGCTGGAGGCGCGGGCGGCGGGCTGACGGCCCTCAGTTCACCCGCCCGAGCAGGCCGCGCGCGATGACCTGCGCCTGGATCTCGGCGGCGCCCTCGAAGATCGAGAGGATGCGGGCGTCGCAGAGCACGCGCGAGATCGGGTATTCCAGCGCGTAGCCGTTGCCGCCGTGGATCTGCAGCGCGCAGTCGGCGTTGGCGAAGGCCACGCGCGCGGCCAGCAGCTTCGCCATGCCGGCCTCCACGTCGCAGCGCCGGCCGGCATCCTTCTGGCGCGCGGCGAAGTAGGAGAGCTGGCGGGCCATCATGGTCTCGGCGGCCATCCAGGCGATCTTCGCGTGCACCCGTGGGAAGGCGAGGATGGGCTTGCCGAACTGCGCGCGGGTGTTGGCGTAGGCGGTACCGAGCTCCAGCGCGTTCTGCGCGACGCCGAGGGCGCGGGCGGCGGTCTGGATGCGCGCGCTCTCGAAGGTTTCCATGAGCTGCTTGAAGCCCTGGCCCTCCACGCCGCCCAGCAGGGCGGAGGCGGGCACCGCGAAGCCGTCGAAGCCGATCTCGTATTCGCGCATGCCGCGATAGCCGAGGACGTGGATCTCGGCGCCGCTCATGCCGGGGGCGGGGAAGGGGTTTTCCTCCGTGCCGCGCGGCTTCTCGGCCAGCAGCATGGACAGGCCGCGATAGCCCGAGCCGGGCGCGCCGGTGCGGACGAGCAGCGTCATCAGGTCCGAGCGCGAGCCATGGGTGATCCAGGTCTTGGCGCCGTGGATGCGGTAGGTGTCGCCCTCCCGCACCGCGCGCGTTCGCAGGTTGCCGAGGTCGGAGCCGGTGTCGGGCTCGGTGAAGACGGCGGTGGGCAGGATCTCGCCCGAGGCGATGAGGGGAAGCCAGCGCGCGCGCTGCTCCTCGGTGCCGCCGAGGCGGATGAGCTCGGCCGCGATCTCCGAGCGGGTGCCGAGCGAGCCGACGCCGAGATAGGCGCCGGAGAGGGCCTCCGAGACGAGGCACATGGCGACCTTGCCGAGGCCGAGGCCGCCGAATTCCTCGGGCACGGTCAGGCCGAAGACGCCCATCTCCGCCAGCTTCTCCACCACGGGCATGGGAATCAGGGCGTTGTCGCGGTGCCAGTCCTGGGCGTGGGGGGCGACCTCGGCGGCGGCGAAGCGGAGGAACTCGCCGCGCACGGCCTCCATGGCCTCGTCCTCCAGGGCGAGGTCGCCGAAGCGGTTCTCCGAGACGGCGGCGGCCAGCGACAGGCGCGCGGCGTCGAGGGCGGCGGGGTCGGACAGCGCGCGCAGGCCGGGCCGGGCCGCCTCCAGGCTGGCGTCGGGCACGCCCATGTCCCCGGGGCGGACGATCTCCGCCTGGCTCATGGGGATGCCGCCGAGAAGCTGCTCGCCGTATTCCGCGAAGCCGATGCGGAGGATGGCGCTTTCCACCTCGCCCAGCCGGCCCGTGTCCTGGAGCCGGCGGGCCCAGGCGAGGGACTGGCGCAGCGCCTCCACATAGGTCGCCTGCCAGGCCAGGCCGTGGGCGCCGAACTGGGCGGCCTCCAGCCGGGCGGGGTCGGCGCGGCCCTCGGGGGCGAGGCGCGCCGCGAGGGCGGCCCTCGTCGCGTCGTGCAGGCGCTCGGCCGCGTCCAGCACGGCGGCGCAGCCATCGACCAGCGCGGGGGCGGGGTGGTCCAGCATGGGGCGTCTCCTCGGCAGCCGGCCCTATGTGGGCCCGGCGATGGTGCCCGCATCGTGCAGCCGGCCGATGGCGGTGGTCGAGAGGCCCAGCACCTCGGCCAGCACCGCGTCGGTGTCCTGGCCCAGGGCGGGGGCGGGGGCGGGCTCGGGGCGGGGGTTGGTGGAGAAGGCGAGGGGGACGCCGGGGGCGAGGACGGGACCGGCGCCGGGCTGGTCCACGGTGGCGAAGAGGGGGTTGGCCGGGGAGCAGCGGGGGTCCTCGGCCAGGAGCTGCCCGAAATCCTGGTAGGGACCCCAGAGGACGCCGCTGCCCTCGAAGGCGGCGGCCACCTCGGCCAGGCTGCGGGCGGCGAACCAGGGCTCCAGCACGGCGGCGATGGCGCGGCGGGCGGCGAAGCGGCCGCCCTCGGTGGAAAGGTCCACCTCCAGCATCGGGCCGATCATGGCGAGCTTCTCCGCCAGGCCCGTGGCCTTGCCGATGGCGCGCCACTGGCGCCCGGAGATGGCGACGAGCATGGCGCGGCGGCCGTCCGCCGTCTGGAAGTCGCGGCCGAGCGCGCCATAAAGCTCGTTGCCCATGGGCGGGCGCACGGTGCCGTTCACCGCGACATCGGCGAGGTAGCCGAGGTTGCCGACGCTGGCGAGCATCACGTCGGACAGGGCCAGCGTCACCTCGCGCCCCTGCCCGTCGCGGCGGCGGGCGCGCTCGGCGGCCAGCAGGCCGGTGGAGAGATAGAGGCCGGCGGCGATGTCCCAGGCCGGGAGGACGTGGTTCACGGGCTCCTCTCCGCGGCCGGTGGCCATGGGGAAGCCGCTGGCGCAGTTCACCGTGTAGTCCACGGCGCCGGTGCCGTCGTGGTTGCCGGTCAGGCGCAGCATGATGAGGTCCTCCCGCGACTTGCGGAGCTCGTCGAAGCTCATCCAGCCGCTGGCGGGAAGGTTGGTGAGGAGGATGCCCGCATCCTCGCCCGGCGCGGCGATCAGGGCGCGCGCGATCTCGCGGCCTTCGGGCGTGTTGAGGGCCAGGGCGACGGAGCGCTTCCGCTTGTTCAGGCTGGCCCAGTAGAGGCTGGTGCCGGAGGGGGCGAGGGGCCAGCGGCGGTAGTCGATGTTGCCGCCGATGGGGTCGATGCGGATCACCTCGGCGCCCATCTGCGCGAGCGTCATGCCGCCGATGGGGGCGGCGATGAAGGCGGAGACCTCCACGACGCGCAGGCCTTGCAGGATCGGGTTGGTCATTGCGGGCACTCGCCGGAAAGGAGGAGCGGCATAGCGCGCCCGGCCCTGCGGCGGAATGCCGCCCCTCCTCGTCCCGCTGTCAGGTGACGATGATCCGCGCGACCTGCCCCAGCAGGTTGGGGTGCGGCTGGGGCGGGCTTTCCAGGTGCAGAAGGTTGCCCTCGGAGCGGAAGATGCGGGCCTGGTCGGTGCCGACCCAGGCCTGGTTCCAGGCGGCCTCCACGTGCGTGACCACGCGGTCGCCCTTCACGCGCCAGCGGCCCGTGTAGGAGATCATGGTCCGCAGCGCCTGGGCGCGCTCCGCGTCGGTCTGGGGCACGTCGGTCTGGGGCACCGGGCGGCCCTCGGCGGTGACGAGGGCGAGCCACCGGCCGCCGGCGATGGCGATCTGGTAGCCGGTGGGGTGCTGGCCGAGCACGGGGGTGCGCTGGCCCGCCGCGTCCTCCTAGACCACGCCGACCAGCTTCCAGTTGCCGACGACGCGGGCGCGGTCGGATGCCTCGTCGGCGCGGGCGGGGGACGTGGCCAGCGCCGGGGCGCCGAGGGCGGCCAGCAGGGGGCGGCGCATCATGCCGTCCCCGCCCTCGCCGGCCGCTCCACGCGGTCCTTCAGGGCGCCCGCGCCGCCCTGCACGAAATCGGCCAGGTTCTGCCGGAGCGTCGGCAGCGCCTGTTCCGCGTAGGTGTCGCTCATCCCGCCGATATGCGGCGTGATCATGAGGTTCGGCACGTCCCAGAGGGGACTTTCGGCCGGCAGGGGTTCCTGGGCGAAGACGTCCAGCGCCGCGCCGGCGATGGTGCCGGCGCGGAGCGCCTCGGCCAGCGCGTCCTCGTCCACCACGTTGCCGCGGGCGAGGTTCACCAGGAAGGAACCCGGCCGCATGGCCGAGAGCAGCCTCGCGTCGATGATGTTGTGGGTCTCGGGGGTGTAGGGGATCAGCAGCACGAGGAAGTCGGCCAGGGCGGCGGCCTCGTGCAGCCTCTCGCGCGGCATCATGGCGTCGAAGCCCGGGGGCGGCGCGCTGCGGCCGCTGATGCCGATCACGCGCATGCCGAAGGCCTTGCAGCGCGGCGCCAGCTCCTCGCTGATGGAGCCGACGCCGAGGATGACCGCGGTGCGCCCGACGAGCAGCTTCTGCGGCCAGCGCTCCCAGCGGTGCTTCTCCTGGTTGCGGAGCACGGCCGGGAAGTCGCGGACGAGCAGCATCATGTCGAGGATCGCGAGCTCGGACATCTGGGGGCCGTGGATGCCGCGCACGCGGGTGATCGCGACCCCCGGCGGCAGCTCCGGCATGATCAGCAGATTGTCCACGCCCGTGGTCATGGCCTGCACCCATTGCAGGCGCGGCAGCGCGCGCACCGTGGCGGCGTTGACCGCGGGCGCCATGGAGACGAGCACCTGGGATTCCGCCGCCCGGCCAGCGATGGCGCCGTTGTCCTGCGCCAGGTGCAGGCGCAGGTCCGGGAACTCCGCGCCCAGGTGTTCCCGGTAGTATTCGGCGTCCTTGCCGAAAAGGAGGACATCGGTGGCGGTCATGCCTCAGCCGATCTCGGTGATGATCTCGGGGAATTCGTGAAGGCGCGGCCCCGGTCCGTCCGGGCCGATGAGGTAGTTGTCGCAGACCCAGGACATGATGCCCTGGTGGTTGTAGGTGGGGTGGACGACGATGTTGGTGTCCGCCTGGATCGGGAGAGGCTCGTCGTGGCGGATGAGCGGGCGCTCCACCATGTCGTAGCCCTGGCCGTGGCAGTAGAGGCGGCTTTCGGGCGGGCGGCCGTTCTTCACCATGAAGGCGTTGAACTCCTCCCAGATCCGGGCGCTCGGCATGCCCGGCGTCAGGCGATCGAGCGTGAACCGGCGGGCCTCGAGCGTGAAGGCGAACTCGTCCTTCATCTGCTGGGAGGCGCGGCCGAGCACGCAGCTGCGGCCGAGCTCGGTGTACATGCCTCCCGGTCCGCTGTTCTCCACCAGCAGGACGAACTGGTCGCCTTCGCGCAGCATCCGGTTGCCGAAGTGCCACTGCCCGAAGTGGAAGGGCGTGCCGGCGGGGGCGGAGGCGCAGAGATAGATGCCCTGCTCGCTGCCATAGGCGTGGCTGTACTGCTGGGCGACGGCCGCCACCTCGCGGTCGCGCATTCCCGGCCTGATGGCGGCGAAGGCGGCGCGCATGGCGCCGTCCTGCATGCGGGCCGCGTCGCGGATCAGCTCCTTTTCCTCGTCGCTCTTGATGACCTTGACGCGGTCCACGAGGTCGGAGGCGTCGACGAAGCGGGCCTGCGGGCAGGTGGCGCGGATGTGGTCCGCGACGGCCGCCGACATCTGGTAGGTGCCGACGAGGCCGATGGTGGCGCGCGCGTAGGGGGCAAGGCCGGTGGCGGCGAGCTCCGCGTCATAGGGGGCGGTGTAGAAGCATGACGAATAGCTCGGCGTCGTCAGCGCCCGCTTCACGCCGCGCAGCACGCCGTTGTTCCCGCCCGCTGGTTCCTCCGTGGCGCCGAAGGGGCCCTGGCGGACCACCGTCATCAGGTCGTCGCGCGGGAAGACCAGGGTGACGGGATAGCCGTTGGTGGCCGGCAGGTCCGTGAAGTACTTCACGTAGCCGCCCATGTGGTCGCTGTTGTTCTGCATCAGCAGGACATCGATGCCTGCCGCCTCCATGGCGGCGCGCACGGCGGCCCAGCGGCGCTCGAGCTCGGCCGTGGAGATGGGCCGCTGGATTCTCTGGTCCTGGTCGGACATCGTCACCCTTTCGTGCACTTGTCTCGGCGCGGTCGCCCGTGCCGTCATCGTTCGAGCGAAATTCCGGCCTGCCGCGCGACGTTGATCCAGAACTCGGCATTGGCCTTGACCGAGCGGCGGAAGGCTTCCGGGTCCTTGTCGGCCGGTTCCACGGAGTTGAGGGCGAGCCGCTGCTGCACGTCGGGCATGGCGGCCGCGCGCCGGACCTGGTCGTGCAGCCGCAGCAGGATCTCCTCGGGCAGGCCGGCCGGCGCGAAGAGGCCGATCCAGTAATCCACCACGAAGTCCGGGAAGCCCGCCTCCACCATGGTCGGCACGTCGGGATAGGCGGCCATGCGCCGCGCGGAGGTGACGGCGAGCGGCCGCACCCTGCCGCCCTCGACCGCGGCCCGTGCCGGCCCGGGATCGCTGAGCGCCAGCGCCACGTCGCCGGCGGAAAGGGCCGTCACGCCCTCCGTGCTGCTGCGGTAGACGATGTTCTCCAGCGCGAGCCCCGCCCGCTGGGCGAAATAGGCACCGAGAAGCTGGAAGCCGGTGCCGCCCGTGCCGTAATTCGCCCGCCCGGGCTTTGCCTTCAGCCAGGCGACGAGCTCCGCCACGCTCCGGTGCGGGCTGTCGCCGCGCACCAGCAGTATGCCGGGAAAGGCGCCGAGAATAGCGATCGGCACGAGGTCGGCTTGCAGGTCGTAGGCCGGCTTGCCCGCGCCCTTCTCGAACAGCACGGGGCCGCTGGCATGGACCAGGAGGGTGAGCCCGTCCGGGCGGGCGCGGATCACCGATTCCGTGCCGATCACGGCGCTGGCCCCGGGGCGGTTGTCCACCACGAAGGGTTGGCCCAGCGCTTCCGACAGCTTCTGGCCGTAGATGCGGGCGAGGAGGTCGTTGCCGCCGCCCGCGGCATAGGGAACAACGATGCGGACGGGGCGGTCGGGATAGGCCTGTGCCGCGCGGTTCTGCGCGAGGGCCGGGAAGGCCAGCGCGAGGGCGCTGGCTCCGGCACCCGCCCCGATATCGGCCATGAGGGCGCGTCTGGTCGCCATCGATGGTTTCCCCCTGCTCGCGGCCTTGCTTGCGGCGCGATTGTTCCTTCGTGCTGATCTGGCGGCCCGGCGCCGCCTGGCATGGCAAGCTTGAACCGCATTGCAGTACGCGGGACCTACGATACGGTTCGATCACCCCATCCTGTCAACAGGAACGGGCGGCCGCGCGCCGCGGGCATCTTGCATCCCGCGGCGCGGATGGCATTCCCTGCCGCGTGCCCCAGGCCTGCGAAACGGCCCCAGGAGAATGGATTGCCCCCCGAGAAGAACCAGATCCAGGTCATCGGCCGCGCCGCCGCGGTGCTGCGCAGCCTGGAGAACCAGCCGCACGGCCTGAGCCTGGGCCAGATCGCCGCCAAGGTGGAACTGGCGCGCTCCACCGTGCAGCGGATCGTGGCGGCGCTGGAAAGCGAGAAGCTGGTGGTGGCGGCAACCCCGGGCGGGCGCGTGCGGCTCGGGCCGGCGCTGCTGCGCCTCGCGGCCTCCGTCGAGACCAATGTCGCGGCGCTCGCCCACCCGTTCATCGCCGAACTCTCGGCCTCGCTGGGCGAGACCGTCGATTTCGCGGCGGTTCGGCGCGACCACCTGATCTTCGTGGACCAGGTGGTGGGAATGCAGAGGTTGCAGGCGGTTTCGGCCGTGGGAGAGACCTTCCCGCTCTACTGCACGGCCAACGGCAAGGCCTATCTCGCCAGCCTGTCGGATGCCGAGATCGAGGCGCTGATCGGCCGGCGCTACCAGCGCCGCACGCCCAACACGCTGACGGCCATCGAGCCGCTGCTGGCCGAGATCCAGGTGGTGCGCCAGGCCGGCTTCGCCCTCGACCGGGAGGAGCACGTGCTGGGCATCTCCGCCGTCGGCGTGGCCCTGCGGGACATGCTGGGCAACCCCGTCGCCATCTCCGTGCCCGTGCCCACGCAGCGCTTCCTGGGGCGGGAGGAGGACATCGCCGGGCGGCTGCTGGAGACCAAGAAGGCGCTGGACCAGCGCTTCGCGGCGGAGACTGCCTGAGGGCGGCGGCGCCGCAAATTCCTCTTGCGGAGGCTGACCGTATCCCAATACGGTCAGCCCACGAAGCAATACAAAGCACGCGGGGGAGGGGCCGGGCGGCCCCATCCGGTGCAGGGGGAACGCGCATGCCGGTGACCGTCAAGGGCATCCAGTTCGAGGCGAATCTCGACAACACGATGGGGTTGCACTTCCACAACCTCTCGCACCGGTTCGGATTCCAGTCGCCGAACTGGCCGTATTTCCAGGACGTGCAGATCGAGCGCATCCACTACATGGCGAAGTCCGGCGTGCTGAGCCAGCGCATCACCACCACCATGCACAACGGCACGCATATCGACGCGCCCGCGCATGTGGTCTCCGGCACGCCGTTCATCGACGAGGTGCCGCTGCCGCACTTCTTCGGCACGGGGATCGTGGTCTCCATCCCCAAGAAGCGCTGGGAGATGATCACCTATGACGACCTGGAGAAGGCGGCGGGCTCGGTCGTGCGTCCCGGGGACGTGGTGATCGTCAACACCGGCTGGCACCACAAGTACGACGACAATGACGAGTACTTCGCCTATTGCCCGGGCTTCGTGCCCTCGGCCGGCGATTGGTTCGTCGAGAAGAAGGTGAAGGTGGTCGGCCACGACACGCAGGCCAACGACCACCCGCTGGCCACCGCCATCGGCCCGCACCGCAACGGCCCGCTGCTGCCGCACCTGGCCAAGGAATACCTGGAGTGGTCCGGCGGCCGTTCCTGGGACCAGGACCATCCGGAATGGGAGCCGGTGCACCGCAAGCTCTTCACCAACGGCATCCTCGGCATCGAGAACGTCGGCGGGGACCTCGACGCCGTGACGGGCAAGCGCGTGACCTTCGCCTTCTTTCCCTGGAACTGGGACCGCGGCGACGGCTGCATCATCCGCCTGGTCGCCATCACCGACCCGACGCAGGGCTACCGGATCGAGAAGGGCGACAGCTTCTGATGCGCGCCGGTCTGATGAAAGTCAGGCGCTTCCAGGACGCGAAGCCCTACGAGGCGCCGAACCACTTCGACATGAAGGGGTTGCGCCTCCAGGGTTTCGAGGAGGGTGGCCCGGAGACGTTCTGGACCGGCCTGTCCCACTTCCTGCCGGGCGGCGGAGCAGGGCCGGACAGCTCGCCGCTGGAGAAGGTCTATGTGGTTGTCGCCGGCGAGGTGACGGTGCGGGCCCAGGGCGAGGAGGTCGTGCTCGGGCCGCTCGACAGCGTGTGCATCGGCGGGAACGTGGTGCGGGAGGTGGTGAACGCCTCCAACACCGTGGCCAGCATGATCGTCATCATGCCCTATCCGGAGAAGCCCGCATGAGCGACTTCCTTTCGGACCCCATGTCGCTTTTCGGCGTGAAGGGAAAGGTGGCCATCGTCACCGGTGCTTCCGGTGCCTTCGGGGCGCTGGCGGCGAAGGTGCTGGCGGGCGCGGGGGCCAAGGTCATCGCCGTCGCCGGCAGCAAGGGGCCGCTCGACGAGGTGGTGGCCGAGTGCCGCGGGCTGGGCGCCGAGGCGGAGGGCGTGAACCGGCGCCCGGATTCAGAGGCCGAGTGTGACGCCATCGTGGCGGAGGCCGTGCGGCACTACGGGCGCGTCGATATTCTCGTGGTGGCGTCGGGCAAGAACGACGTGGCCAAGATCACGGAGATGGCGCCGGAGCGCTTCCTCGATGTCATGGACGCCAACGTCACCCAGTCCTGGCTGATGGCGCGCGCGGCCGGAAAGCGGATGCTGGAGCAGGGAGAGGGCGGCAAGGTCGTGCTCATGTCCTCCGCCCGCGGCAAGCTCGGGCATCCCGCCGGTTATTCCGCCTACTGTGCCTCCAAGTCCGCGGTCGATGGTCTGACGCGCGCGCTGGGTTGCGAGTGGGGCGAGGCGGGGATCACGGTGAACGCCATCGCGCCCACCGTGTTCCGTTCCCCCCTGACCGCCTGGATGTTCGAGGACACGGAGCGCGCGGAGGCGGTGCGGGCCGGCTTCCTTTCGCGCGTGCCGAAGGGAAGGCTCGGGGAGCCCGCGGACCTCGCGGGGCCGCTGCTGTTCCTCGCTTCCCGCGCCTCGGACTTCTACACCGGGCACGTGCTCTACGCCGATGGCGGGTACACCGCGGGATGATCGAGGGCTTCGGGCGCGTCGCGGTGATCGGGGCCGGGCTGATGGGCCACGGCATCGCGCAGGTGTTTGCCTCGGGCGGGCTGGATGTCTCGGTGTATGATCCGGCGCCGGCCGCCCTCGCGGCGCTGCGCGACCGCATCCGCGGCAACCTGCGCGACCTTGGGGAGGACGAGGACGCGGCCGACCGCGTGCTGCCTTGTGCCGAGTTGGCCGAGGCCGTGCGCGAGGCGGACTTCGTGGTGGAGGCGGCGATCGAGAACCTGGCGGTGAAGCAGGCGCTGTTCGCGGCCATCGAGGCGGCCTGCCCGTCGGGCGCGGTCCTGGCGAGCAACACCTCCGTCATCCCGATCACGCAGATCATGGGCGGGCTGCGCGACCGCGCGCGGGCGCTGGGCACGCATTGGTGGAACCCGCCCTTCCTCGTGCCGCTGGTGGAGGTGATCGGCACGGAGTGGACCTCGCCCGAGGCCGTCGCGCGCACGATCGCGCTGCACAAGGCACTGGGCAAGGTGCCCGTGCACGTGAAGCGGGACGTGCCGGGCTTCGTGGGGAACCGGTTGCAGCACGCGCTTTGGCGCGAGGCCATCTCGCTGGTGGAGCAGGACATCTGCGACGCCGAGACGGTGGACCTGGTGGTGAAGAACAGCTTCGGGCGCCGGCTCGGCGTGCTCGGTCCGATCGAGAACGCCGATCTGGTGGGCACGGACCTGACGCTGGCGATCCACCAGACGGTGCTGGGTGCCGTGGACAGCCGCCCGGCGCCTTCCCCC
The DNA here is from genome assembly GCF_042433125.1 of Muricoccus vinaceus. NCBI lineage: Bacteria > Pseudomonadati > Pseudomonadota > Alphaproteobacteria > Acetobacterales > Roseomonadaceae > Muricoccus > Muricoccus vinaceus. The sequence goes on from NZ_JBHLVZ010000043.1 coordinate 62,489, forward strand.
TATCTGGAAGGGCTGGTGGCCGAGGGGCGTCTGGGCATGAAGAGCGGCGAGGGCTTCCGCCGCTGGACTCCGGAGCAGCAGGCGGCGCTGCGCCGTGATATCGTCACCGAACTGAAGCGGGCGCGAAGCAACGACGCCCTGCGTGCCAAGGGAACGGACGGGAATGACGACCATGGAGACGGGCCAGCGGGCGGCTGACGCCAGACTGACGCGCCGCGCCGCCGCGGCAGCGGCCATCGGCGTGCTGGCGGCGCCTTCGGTGCTGCACGCGCAGGGTGCGGGGCGGCCGATCAAGATCGGCTTCGTGAACCCGCGCACGGGGCCGCTCGCGGCCTTCGGGGAGGCGGACGCCTTTGTGCAGGAGGGGCTGGCCCGGGCCTTCTCGGGCGGCATCCGCATCGCCGGCCGCAACCACCCCGTGCAGATCCTCGCGCGCGACAGCCAGTCGAGCCCGAGCCGCGCGGCCGAGGTCGCCTCGGAACTGATCCTGCGCGACAAGGTGGACATCCTCACCGCCACGAGCGCGCCCGAGACGGTGAACCCGGTGGCCGACCAGGCCGAGGTGAACGAGGTTCCCTGCCTCACCACCAACTGTCCCTGGCAGCCCTATTTCTTCGGCCGCCGCGGCGACCCGGCCAAGGGCTTCGACTGGACCTACCATTTCTTCTGGGGCCTGGAGGACGTGATCGCGGCCTTCACCGACCTTTGGTCCAAGACGGAGACCAACAAGGTCGTGGGCGCGCTGTTCCCCAACGACGCCGACGGCAATGCATGGGGCGACGCGCGGCTGGGCCTGCCGCCCGCGCTCGCGCAAAAGGGCTACCGGCTGATCGACACCGGGCGCTACCAGCCCGGCTCCAACGACTTCTCCGCGCAGATCGCGGCCTTCAAGGCTGCGGGGGCGCAGATCGTGACGGGGGTGATGACGCCGCCGGACTTCGCGACCTTCTGGACCCAGGCGGGGCAGCAGGACTTCCGCCCGAGGATCGCGACCATCGGCAAGGCGCTTCTCTTTCCGTCCGCGGTCGCCTCGCTGGGGGATCGCGGGCAGGGGCTGACCACGGAGATCTGGTGGTCGCCGCACCACCCCTTCCGCTCATCGCTCACCAACCAGAGCGCGGCGGAGATCGGCGCGGCTTATACCCAGGCCACCGGCAAGCTCTGGACGCAGCCGATCGGCTACCAGCATGCGCTGTTCGAGGTGGCGGCGGACGTGCTGAAGCGGGCGACGGCGCTGGAGCCCGAAGCCATCGTGCGGGCCATCCGCGCGACCGACCTGCGCACCGTGGCGGGTCCGGTGAAGTGGGGATCGGGGCCGGTGAAGAACGTGGCCAAGACGCCGCTGGTCGCAGGGCAGTGGCGGCGCGTCGCGGGCGGGGCCTGGGACCTGGTGGTGCTGGCCAATCCGGGGGCCGCCGAGATCCCGGTCGGCGGCAGCCTTGAACCCCTCGGCTGAGCATCCGCCCATCCTGGCGCTGGAGGGCATCCGCAAGCGCTTCGGCGCGGTGGTGGTGGCCGACGGCATCGACCTGTCGGTCCGCACCGGGGAGGCGCTGGGCATCCTCGGGCCGAATGGCGCCGGCAAGACCACGCTGTTCGGCATGGTCACGGGCACCGTGCGGCCCGATGCCGGGCGCGTGCTGTTCGAGGGACGCGACGTCACCGCCCTTTCCCCCGCGCGGCGCTGCCGGCAGGGCATGGCGCGCTCCTTCCAGGTGCCGCAGCCCTTCGCGGGGCTGACGGTGTTCGAGAACCTGGTCACCGCCGCCTCCTTTGGCGCGGGGGAGGGGGAGCGCGCCACCTATGACCGCTGCGCCGCCATTCTGGAGCGCTGCGGGCTGATGCCCCAGGCGAACCACCGCGCGGGCGGGCTGCGCCTGCTGGACCGCAAGCGGCTGGAACTGGCCCGCGCGCTGGCCACCCGCCCCAAGCTGCTTCTGCTGGACGAGGTGGCGGGTGGGCTGACCGAGCATGAATGCGCCACGCTGGTGGAACTGGTGCGGGAGGTGCGCGCGGGCGGCGTGACGGTGGTGTGGATCGAGCACGTGCTGCACGCGCTGGTGGCGGTGGCCGACCGCGTCGTGGTGCTGCACGGCGGCCGGCTGATCGCGGAGGGCCGGGCGGACGAGGTGGTGCGCATCCCCGCCGTGGCCGAGGTCTACATGGGCATCCCCCTCGATGCCTGAGGCCGCGCCCCTGCTGGAGCTTCGCGCGCTGGACGCCTTCTACGGCGACTTCCAGGCGCTGTTCGGCGTGTCCATGGCCGTGCGCGCCGGGCAGGTCGTGGCCGTGATCGGTGCCAACGGCGCGGGCAAGAGCACGCTGCTCAGGACCATCGCCGGGCTGATCGCCGCGCCGCGGCGGGATGCGGTGCTGTTCGACGGGGAACCCATCGGCGGGCTGGCCGCGCACGGCACCGTCGGGCGCGGCATCGCGCTGGTGCCGGAGGGGCGGCGGCTGTTTCCCTCCCTCAGCGTGGAGGAGAACCTTCTGATCGGCGGGCGCACCCGGCGGCCCGGCCCCTGGTCGCTCGATGCGGTGTACGGCTTCTTTCCCGCGCTGGCGGCGCGGCGGCGCGCGCCGGCCACCTCGCTCTCGGGCGGGCAGCAGCAGATGGCGGCGATCGGGCGCGCGCTGATGTCCAACCCGCGCCTGCTGCTCTGCGACGAGGTCAGCCTGGGCCTGGCGCCGGTGGTGGTGCGCGACATCTATGCCCGCCTTCCGGCGCTGGCGGCGCAGGGCACGGCCATGGTGATCGTGGAGCAGGACGTGTCCCAGGCGCTGGCCGCCGCCGACCGCGTCTTCTGCCTGCGCGAGGGGCGCGTGGTGCTGGAGGACGCCGCGCGCGCGCTGACGCGCGAGGCCGTCGCCTCCGCCTATTTCGGGGTCTGAGCGGCCATGGAATGGATCAACGCCATCATCCAGGGCGTGCTGCTGGGGGGGCTCTACGGCCTTTTCGCCGCCGGGCTCTCGCTGATCTTCGGCGTGATGCGGCTGGTGAACATCGCGCATGGCGACCTGATCGTGCTGGCGGCCTACCTGGCGCTGGTGGTGACGCAGGCGCTGGGGATCGGGCCGCTGCCGTCGCTGCTGCTGGTTGTGCCGCTGATGGCGGGCATCGGCTACGGGCTGCAGCGCCTGCTGCTGAACCGGGCGCTGGGCGACGACCTGCTGCCGCCGCTGCTGGTCACCTTCGGGCTTTCGGTCATCATCCAGAACGGGCTGCTGGAGGTGTTTTCCGCCGACAGCCAGCGCTTGCAGGCCGGTGCGATCGAAGTCGCGGCGCTGCCGCTCGGCGGCGGGCTCGCCGTTGGCGTGCTGCCCCTGCTGCAGTTCGGCGTGGCGGTGGCGGCGATCGCCGGGCTGCAGCTTCTGTCCTGGCGCACGCCGCTGGGCCGCGCCTTTCGCGCAACGGCGGACGACCCGGAGGTGGCGCGGCTGATGGGGCTGGACAACCGCCATGTCTTTGCGCTGGCCATGGCCCTGTCGCTCGCGGTGGTGGCGCTGGCCGGGGTGTTCCTGGCGGTGCGCACCAACTTCGACCCGGCGATCGGCCCGGCGCGCCTGATCTTCGGCTTCGAGGCGGTGATCATCGGCGGCCTGGGCAGCCTCTGGGGCACGCTGGCGGGAGGTGTGCTGCTGGGTGTCGCGCAATCCATCGGCGCGCAGGTCGATCCCGGGTGGCAGATCCTGGCGGGGCACCTGCTGTTCCTGCTGGTGCTGGCGGTGCGGCCCGAGGGGCTGTTCCCGAGGCTGCGCGGATGAGCGCCGCGCGCGTTGCCCATGGCACCCGCGCCAGCCGCATCGGGCTGCCGCTGTTTGTCGCGCTGCTGCTTGTGCTCGCGGCGGCGCCCTGGTGGGCGGACCGGCAGGGCCTGCGGCTGATGGGCGAGGTCTACGCCTATGCCGCGCTGGCAAGCCTTTGGAACCTGCTGGCGGGCTATGCCGGGCTGGTGACGGTGGGGCAGCAGGCCTTCGTGGGGCTGGGCGCCTATGTGCTGTTCTCGCTGGCCTTGCTGTTCGGCGTGAACCCGCTCTGGGGCATTCCGGCCGCGGGGTTGCTCGGCGCCCTGGCGGCGGTGCCGGTGGCGGCGCTGACCTTTCGGCTGCGCGGCGCCTATTTCGCCATCGGCACCTGGGTGGTGGCGGAGGTGTTCCGCCTTTTCGCCGCGCAGTTCACCGCGCTGGGCGGCGGTTCCGGCACCAGCCTGCCGGCATCGGTGGTGGCCACCATCGCCAGCGGGCGCGCAGCGCGGGAACAGTTGCTCTACTGGCTGGCGCTGGGGCTGGCCGTTCTGGTCCTGCTCGCGATCCTGCTGCTGCTGCGCTCGCGCCACGGGCTGGCGCTGGCCGCCATCCGGGACAACGAGGTGGCCGCGCGGTCCTGCGGAGTGGAGGTGGACCGTACGCGCCTCGCGGTCTTCGTCGTGGCCTCCGCGGGGGCGGCCATGGCGGGGGCGCTGATCTTTCTCCAGAAGCTGCGCATCTCGCCGGATGCGGCCTTCAGCGTGAACGACTGGACGGCGCTGGTGATCTTCATCGCGGTGATCGGCGGCATCGGGCGCGTGGAAGGGCCGCTGATCGGCACAGCCCTCTTCTTTCTTCTGCGCGAGACGCTTTCCCAGCTCGGCAGCCTCTATCTCATGGTGCTCGGCGCCGTGGCCATCGCGGTGATGCTCTACGCGCCGCGCGGCCTTTGGGGCGTGCTGGCGGAGCGGCTGGGGTGGCAGGTGTTTCCGCTGGCGCGAAGGCTGGAGCCGCGCCCGGCGCCACCGGCCGTGCTGCAGGAGCGCCGTGCGCCGTGATGCGGAACAGGTCAGGCAAAACAAGCGCGGACCGCACGTCATGACGCAGCACATCTCGCGCCGCTTGGCGCTCGGCTCGGCGTTCGGTGCCGCGCTCGCCGCCCCTGCCGTGGCGCATGGCCTTTCCACCCGGCCGGTCACGGTGATCGTGCCCTTCAGCGCCGGCAGCCCGCCCGACGTGGTGGCGCGGCTTGTGGCCGAGGGCTTCGCGCGCCGCTGGAACCAGCCCTTCGTGGTTGACAACCGCACGTGGGCCAGCGGCAACATCGGCGCCCAGGCTGCGGCCCGGGCGGCGCCGGACGGCCACACGCTGATGGTGACCGCCAGCACGCTGGTGATGAATGCCAGCCTGTTCCGACAGCTTCCCTATGAGCCCGTGGGCAGCTTCGCGCCCGTGGCGGGGCTGGCGACGGTGGGGTTCGGCCTGCTGCTGCATCCATCCGGCGGCGCGAGCGCCGCGGAGTTCGTCGCCCGCGCCAAGGCGCGGCCGGGCGCGATCAACTACGGCTCCCCCGGCGTCGGCACGCCGCACCACCTGGCCATGGAGCTGTTCCGCCAGCGCGCCGGCATCGACGTGGCGCATGTGCCGTATCGCGCCGTCGCCGGTGCTGTGGCCGACCTGCTGGCCGGGCAGGTGGCGGCGATGTTCGTGCCCATCGGCAGCGCGCGGGAGCTGGCCAGGGACAACCGCCTGGGCCTGGTCGCCGTGGCCAGTGCCCAGCGCCTGGCCGCCGCACCGGATGTGCCCACCCTGGCCGAGGCCGGGCTGCCCGCGATGGAGATGCGCGACTGGTACGGGCTGTTCGCTCCGGCCGGCACGCCGGCCGAGATCGTGTCCAGGCTGAACGCGACGGCCGGCGGGATCCTGGCCGCGCCCGAGGCCGCTGCCGCGCTCACGGCCCAGGGCATGGCGGCCGTCGGCGGCCCGCCGGACCGGCTGCGCCAGGACGTCGCCGCCGACCTCGCCCGCTGGGCCGGCGTGGTGCGCGACGCCGGCATCACGCCCGAGTGACCTTCCTCCCCTCCCGGAAAGATCAGCCATGAGCAGCCTTCGCAACAAGGTCATCATCACCTGCGCGGTCACGGGCGGCATCCACACGCCGACCATGTCCGATGCCCTGCCCGTCACGCCCAGCGAGATCGCGGAGCAGGCGGTGGCGGCCGCGGAGGCGGGTGCCTCCATCCTGCACCTGCACGCGCGCGACCCGGAGACCGGCAAGCCCACGCCGGACCCCGAGGTGTTCATGCAGTTCCTGCCGCGCATCAAGCAGGCCACGGGCGCGGTGCTGAACGTCACCACCGGCGGAGGGCTGAACATGACGGTGGAGGACCGCCTGGCCGCGCCGCTGCGCGCGAAGCCCGAGATGTGCTCGCTCAACATGGGTTCCATGAACTTCGGCATCTTCGGGCTGGCGGACCGCTACAAGGAATGGAAGCACGACTGGGAGGAGCCCTATCTGCGGGGCACCGACGACTTCATCTTCCGCAACACCTTCCGCGATATCGCGCGCATCCTGCAGATGCTCGGCAAGGACCACGGCACGCGCTTCGAGCACGAGTGCTACGATGTGGGGCATCTCTACAACCTCGCCCACTTCGTCGACCGCAAGCTGATCGAGCCGCCCTTTTTCGTGCAGACCATCTTCGGCATCCTGGGCGGCATCGGCAGCGACTGGGACAACGTGCTGTTCATGAAGCGCACGGCGGACCGGCTGTTCGGGGAGGATTATGTCTGGTCCGTGCTGGCGGCGGGGCGGCAGCAGATGCCGATCTGCACCCAGGCCGCGATGATGGGCGGCAATGTCCGGGTCGGGCTGGAGGACAGCCTCTATATCGGGCGCGGCAAGCTCGCATCCTCCAACGCGGAGCAGGTGAGCAAGATCCGGCGCATCATCGAGGAACTCGGCCTGGAGGTCGCGACCCCCGACGAGGCGCGCCAGGCGCTGGCACTGAAGGGTGCCGACCTTGTCGGCTTCTGACACGGCGGCGCGCATCGCGATCCGGGAGCACCGGATCCCCACGCCGGACAGCCGCCCCTATATCTGCTGCCCCGGCCCGGACGGGCGCCTGTGGTTCTGCGAGAGCGGAGCCGCGAAGATCGGCTGCCTGGACCTGGACAGCGGCGTTTTCCGGGAATTCGCCCTGCCCACGCCGGACAGCACGCCCATCGGCATCATCGCCGGGGCCGACGGGGCGCTCTGGTTCACGGAGAACACCGCCAACAAGGTCGGGCGCATCACCACGGATGGGCACATCACCGAGTTCGCGGTGCATACTCCGGCTTCGGGGCCCAACGGGATCGTCCTGGGGCCGGACGGCAACATTTGGTTCTCGCAGACCGATGCGGGGCAGGTGGCGCGGGTCACGCCGGATGGAGGGGTGACGGAGTTCGCGCGCGGCTTCACGCCGGGTTGCCGGCCGCTCTCCCCCGTCTCGCGCGACGGAGCGGTATGGTTCAGCGAGGCGCAGGCGAGCCAGGTGGCGCGGGTCACGCCGGACGGGGACGTGACGGAGTTCCCGATTCCCAGCCCCGACAGCCAGCCGCGCGCGATGGCCGTGCATCCGGATGGGAGCATCTGGTTCGTGGAAACCAGCGCCAATGCCCTGGGACGGATCGACGCCGGGGGCCGCATCACCGAGCATCCCGTGCCGATCCCCGGGGCCTCGCTCCGCGGCGTGACGGTGGCCCTGGATGGGGAACTCTGGTTCACGGCGAACGCGGCGAACCGGATCGGCCGCATGGCGCCGGACGGCAGCATGCTGGGAAGCTATCCCATCCCGACATCCGGCAGCGGTGCGCGCTGCATCGCCACCATGGCGGACGGCCGCATCGTCTTCACCTGCCATGATACCGGCACCATCGGCGAGATCGTGAAGGGGCGCGGCGCATGAGCGGCACCATGGAAACGCTGCGCTACGCGAGCGGCGGGCTTGCGCTGGCGGGGACGCTTGTGATCGGGCCCGGGGCCGATGCATCCGGCCCGCTGCTGCTGGTTGCGCCGAACTGGCTGGGCGTGACGCCCGAGGCCGCCGAGCGTGCCGCGCGCATCGCGGGGGAGCGCGGGATCGCGCTGGTGGTGGACATGTATGGCGGCGGCCTCGGCGTGTCGGGACCGGAGGAGGCGGCGCCGCTTGCCGAGGCGCTGCGAGCCGATCCGGCGGAACGGCGCCGGCGCATCGCCGCCGCGCTGGACGCCCTGACGGCCGAGGCGGCGCGCCGCGGCATCGGCGATCCCTCGAAGCGCGCTGCCATCGGCTTCTGCTTCGGCGGAGGCAGCGTGCTGGAGCTTGCGCGGACCGGTGCCGCGATCCAGGCCGCCATATCGCTGCACGGCGACCTCGTCAGCCCGTTGCCTGCCCAGGCCGGCGCGGTGCGCGCGGCGCTGCTGGTGCTGCACGGAGCGCGCGATCCCGTCGCGCCCAAGGCGCAGCGCGACGCCTTCGAGGCGGAGATGGAAGCGGCCGGGGCCCGCTGGCGCATGATGACCTTCGGCGGCCTCGTCCATTCCTTCTGCGAGGAGGACGCGGCGGTGCCCGGCATTGCCGAATACGACGAGGCCGCGGCGCGGGCGAGCTACCGCCTGATCGCGGACTTCCTGGCGGAGAGTTTCGCGGCACGGGAATGACGGCCCGTCGAACCCGGCGGATCAGGGAGGAGAAAAGCGATGCGGCGGTTTCTCGGACGGGTCCTGCCGGGCCTGCTGACGGCGCTCTGGGCCTGGGGAGCCCAGGCGCAGGGTTATCCGTCGCGCCCCATTCGCCTGATCGTGCCCATCGCCCCGGGAAGCGTGACGGATGTGATCCTGCGCGCGGCGTCTCCGGAACTGTCCCGGCGCCTGGGCCAGCCGGTGGTGGTGGAGAACCGGGCGGGCGCCAACGGCATCGTCGGCGCTCAGGCCTGCGCGCAGGCGGCGCCGGACGGCTACACCTTCTGCGCCGTTTATCACGCGACCATGTCCTTCAACCCGCTGCAATTCGAACGCCTGCCCTACAACCCCGCCGACTTCGTGCCGGTCACCAACCTGTTTCTGCTGACCGAGGTGCTGGTCGCTTCCGCCGTCCTGCCCGTGCGCTCGGTGGAGGAGTTGCGGGGCTATGCGGCCTCGCATCCGCTCGCCTTCGGAACGCTGGGCGGCGGGTCGCTGCAGGAACTGCTGGTGCAGTGGCTGAACACGCAGTGGTCCGTCGGCATCACGGGTGTGCCCTATCGCGGGGGAGGGCCGATCGCGCTCGCGGTGTCCGCGAACGAGATCCAGCTCGGCAACATGGGGGTGGGCAACTTCCTCGGGCAGATCGCGGCCGGCACGGTGCGGCCGCTGGCGGTGACCACCACGCGCCGCTCGCCCCTGTTGCCGGACGTGCCGACCTTCGCGGAGGCCGGGTTGGGCGGCTTTCCCTCCCGCGGCTGGTGGGGGCTCGTCGCCCCGGCCGGCACGCCGCCGGAGGCGGTGTCGCGCATGAACGCGGAGGTGGTGGACCTCTTCGGCGAACCGGGCTTCGCCGCCCTTCTGGGGCGCCAGGGCGTGCAGCCCCAGGCGGGCACGCCGGAGGAGTTCAAGGCCTTCATGGCGGAAGACCGCACCGGTGCCGAGGCGCTGATCCGCCTCTCCAGCCAGCCGCGCGCGGAGTACCGCCCGGCGAACTGAGTGGGCATGATCGCCGTTGACCGGAATGCGGGTCAGGCATACCGTATCGTGGTTCAAGAGAGCGCAATGGCCCGCAAGCGGCCACGCCAGGGAGAAGCCCGCCATGACTTCGTCCACGTCGCTTCGCCGCACGCTGCTGCTTCTGGCCGCTGGCCTGATCGCCGGCCTGGGTTCGGCACGGGACGCGATGGCGCAGACGGTGCCCGCCTGGCCCAATCGCCCGCTGCGCGTGATCATCCCCCAGCCGCCCGGCGGCGTGCTGGACATCCTGATCCGCGCCATGGCCGAGCCGTTGCGCCAGCAGTTCGGCCATCCGATCGTGGTGGACAACCGCCCCGGCGGGAACAACGTGGTGGGCCTGGAGGCCTGCGCCCAGGCGGCGCCGGATGGCTACACGCTCTGCGCCGTCTCGGCCGAGGTTCTCTCCACCTATCCGCTCGTGGAGCCCACGCTCTACGCGCGGTACAGCTCGATCGTCCCGGTCACGCTGATCGCGCGGAATGCGGGCGTGCTGCTGGCCAATCCCGCCGTCCCGGCCAAGGACCTGCGGGAGTTCGTCGCCTGGGCGCGCACCCAGTCCAACCTGAACTACTCCTCCTCCGGCGCCGGCTCCACGCCGAACCTGCTGTGGGAGTACATCAAGCAGCATGACAGGCTGCGGATCGAGCAGGTTCCCTATCGCGGCATCGTCGAGGCCTTCAACGAGATGGCGGCCGGGCGCGTGCAGGTTTCCTATATCGCGCTCGGCTTCGCGCTGGAGCCGATCGCGACAGGGCGCGTGAAGCCACTGGCGGTGCTCGGCGGCACGCGCTCGCCGCGCCTGCCCGAGGTGCCCTCGCTCGGCGAGCTCGGCTACGAGTTCCCCTATGACGGCCCCTGGTGGGGCTTCGCCGCGCCGGCCGGCACGCCCGCTCCGGTGATGGAGCGCATCGCGGTCGCGACGCGCGCGGCGCTGCAGGACAGCAACCTTCGCACCCGCCTCCTGGAGCCTCAGGCCTACGAGGCCGTGGGCAACACGCCTGCCGAGTTCGCCGCGATCATCGAGCAGGAGCGCACGCGCGGCGTCTCCATCGTGCGCGCGGCGGGCATCGAAGTGCGCTGAGCCCCAGTTTTCCATCCCGCCGCCACGGAGGCTGTCGCTTGATCAGCAAGATCGCGCTCGAGGAACACTTCATGACCCCCGGCATGGAGGGCTACTGGCAGGCGACGGTGGAGGACCTTCCGCCCGCGCTCTACAGGGACATCCATGGGCGGTTGTCCGATTTCGGGGAAGGCCGGCTCGCCGCGATGGACGCGGCCGGAATCGCGCGCGCCGTGCTGTCCCTCGCAGGGCCCGGGGTGCAGGCGGAGCCCGACACGGCCACGGCGGTTGTGCGCGCGAAGGAGGCGAACGACGCGCTGGCGGAGGTGATCGCCGGACGGCCCGACCGCTATTCCGGCTTCGCCCACCTGCCGATGCAGGACGGGCGCGCGGCGGCGGATGAGCTGGAGCGCGCCGTGCGCCAGCTCGGCCTCGTCGGCGGCATGGTGAACGGCCAGACGGACGCGACCTATCTCGACCACGACAAGTACGAGGTCTTCTGGGAGCGCGCGGCGGCGCTGGGCGTGCCGGTCTATATCCACCCCAACGACCCGCCCGCGCCTTATGGCGGCTGGGCGGACGTGAAGGTGCTTTCCCGCGCCACCTGGGGCTGGACGGTGGAAACGGCGACGCACGCGCTGCGCCTCGTGTTCGGCGGCACCTTCGACCGGCACCCGGAGGCGCGCGTCATCCTCGGCCACATGGGCGAGACGCTGCCCTTCCTGTTGTGGCGGCTCGACAGCCGCGCCAAGCTCTACAAGGCGGAGCGGCCGTTGAAGAAGGAGCCCTCCGCCTATATCCGGGAGAATATCCTCGTCACCACCTCCGGCCAGTGCGCGGCGGAGCCGCTGCTCTGCACCCTTGCCTCGCTCGGCGAGGAGCGGGTCATGTTCGCGGTGGACTATCCCTTCGAGGCGGCGGAGATTGCCGGCCGGTTCCTCGACGAGGTGCCCGTGAGCGAGGCGGTGCGCGAGGGGATCGCGAGCGGGAACGCGAAGCGCCTGCTCGGGCTGTAGCGCGAAAGGAAGCGCCGTGGGGCACTGGGGGACCGGCCGGCGGGCCGAGGACGACGCGCTGCTGCGCGGGCTCGGCCGGTATTCGGACGATGAACGGGCGGGGGGCGCGGCTTCTGCGGTGTTTCTCCGCTCTCCCCATGCCCATGCCGCGATCAGCGGCATCGATGCGGAGGCCGCGCGCACGATGCCGGGCGTGGTGGCGGTGCTGACGGGCGCGGACCTCGCCGGCCTGGCAGCGTGACCAGCCCCATGCCCATCCGCGGGCGCGACGGCTCGCCGGTCCGGCCCGTGCACCGCCCCGCCCTGGCCAGCGGCCGCGTGCCGCACCTGGGCGAGCCCGTGGCGCTGGTTGTGGCCGAGACCGCCGCCCAGGCGCAGGACGCGGCCGAGGCGGTGTTGGTGGACTACGAGCCCCCGCCCGCCGTAACCGATGCGTCGGCCGCGCTGGCGCCGGGCGCACCCGTGTTGTGGCCGGACGAGGCGCCGGGGAACCTCGCGCTGGACTGGGTGGGACCGCCCGACCCGGATGGCGCGGGGTCCGCCGCCGTGGAAGTGGCCTTTGCACGCGCGGCGCTGGTCGCGCGCGGGGCCGTGCCGATCGGCCGGCTGGTGGTCGCTTCGCTGGAGCCGCGGGCGGCGACGGCCTTCTTTGATCCCGGCACGGGGCGCCACACGCTTGTCACGGGCTCGCAGGGGGCGGCGGGAATGCGTCAGGGGGGCGCGTCCTCCATGGGCGTTCCGGAGGCGGCCCTGCGCTTGGTGAGCCACGACCTGGGCGGGCCTTCGGCATGAAGTCGGGCAACTACCCGGAATACCTGGCCCTGCTGCGCGCGGCGGAGCGGCTGGGGCGGCCGGTGCGCTGGGTTTCCACGCGCTCCGAGGCCTTTCTGACGGACAATCAGGGGCGTGGCAGCGACCGGACGGCGGAGCTGGCCCTGGAGGCCCAGGCCCGTTTCCTCGCGCTGCGGGTGAAGGGGCTGGCCGATCTCGGCGCCTATCTCACCCAGGCCGCCGCCTTCGTGCCGACGGGGCTGGTGATGATGTGGTGGAGGAGGCGGCACGCGGGCGGCTGCGCGGGGTCGGGATGGCCTGCTTCCTCGAGAATGCCGGCGTGATGCCGGAGGAACCCGCGCGCATCGCCTTTGCCGCCGATGGCACGGTGAGCGTCAGCATCAACTCCGTTTCCGGCGGGCAGGGGCACGAGACGGTGTTCGGCGATCTTGCGGCAGAGCGCCTCGGCGTGCCGCGCGCGGTGGTGCGCGTCACCCGGGGTGACAGCGACCGCGACGTGCCGGGCTTCGGCGCCGTTGCCTCGCGCTCCGCCATGACGGTGGGCGGGGCCATCGCCAACACCGCCGACGAGGTGCTGCGCAAGGCCCGCCCCGCCGCGGCGCTGCTGCTCCAGGCGCGGGAGGAAGAGCTGGTGCTGGCAGGGGGCCGCTTCAGCGCGGGGGGCGCCGGCGGCGTGGGGCTGATGGAGGTCGTGGCGCGCGCGGCCGGGCTCGGAACGCCGCTGGACGCCACCGGCAAGGTGACGGCCCCCGCCACCTTCCCCAACGGATGCCATGTGGCCGAGGTGGAGATCGACCCGGAAGCGGGCACGGCGCGGGTCGTCGCCGATCTCGCGGTGGATGATTGCGGGCGGGTGCTGAACGCCATGGTGGTGGAAGGCCAGATCATGGGCGGGGTCGCCCAGGGGCTGGGGCAGGTGCTCACCGAGCGCGTCGCGATGGACGCGGACGGGCAACCCGTTTCCGGCTCCTTCATGGATCACGCCCTGCCGCGGGCGGAGGACGTGCCGGAGATCCGCGGGCTGCCCGCCACCACCAACCCGCTGGGCGTGAAGGGCACGGGGGAGGCAGGGACGACCGCCGCCCCGCCCGCGATCCTCGGCGCCATCGCCGAGGCCTTGCCGCCCGGAGCCGCGTCACGCCTTGTCCTGCCCGCGACGCCCGAGCGCATCTGGCAGGCCCTGCGCACCGCCGCATGACAGGACCCCGCATGATCGACATCTACACGCATATCCTGCCGCAGCCCTTCTCGGAGGCGCTGGGGAAGGTTTCGCCCAAGCTCGGCAACATCGCGGCGCGGCTGCGCGGCGTGCGGCCGCTGCACGACCTGGAGGCGCGGTTCCGCGCCATGGACGCGGTGCCCGGCTATGCCCAGGTGATCTCCCTGCCCAATCCGCCGCTGGAGGACATCGTCTCCGCCGTGCAGGCGGCCGACCTCGCGCGCATCGCCAACGACGCCATGGCCGAACTCTGCGCCCGCCACCCCGACCGCTTCCCCGCCTTCGTCGCCACCCTCTCCATGCTCGACCCCGAGGAGGCGGTGCGGGAGGCGGAGCGCGCGATCACGACGCTCGGCGCGCGCGGCGTGCAGGTGTTCACCAATGTCGCGGGCAGGCCGCTGGACCGGCCCGAATACGCGCCGCTCTTCGCCGCCATGGCCGGGCACGACCTGCCGGTCTGGCTCCATCCCGCCCGCACCGCCGACATGGCCGACTACGCGAGCGAGGCGAAAAGCCGGTTCGAGATGTGGTGGTGCTTCGGCTGGCCCTACGAGACCTCGGTGGCCATGGCGCGGCTGGTTTTCTCCGGCCTCTTCGACCGCCACCCCGCCCTCAAGATCATCACCCACCACGGCGGCGGCATGATCCCGACCTTCGACGGGCGCGTCGGCCCGGGCATGGCCGTGCTCGGCAGCCGCACGACGGACGAGGACCTTTCGGGCATCCTGCCCGCCCTCAGGCGCCCCCACCTTGATTACTTCCGCGACTTCTACGCGGACACGGCCATGTTCGGCAGCGGCACGGGGCTGCCCGCCTCGCTCGCCTTCTTCGGCGCCGAGCACCTCGTCTTCTCGACGGACGCGCCGCTTGGCCCGATCGCCGAGACCTTGAAGGCGCTGGAAGGGCTGGATCTCACCCCGGCGCAGCGCCACGCCGTGATGCAGGGCAATGCGGAGCGCCTGCTGCGGCTTTGAGCGGCGTCAGGATGCCGTGGCGGCGGCCTTGCCGGCGATGCGGCCCAGCGCCACCGCCGTGAGCAGGCCGTTGCCCGACAGATAGCCCGAGGCCCGCGCGCCCGAGACGCCGCAGGCCGCGCCCCCGGCCGCGAAAAGGTTGGGCATGGCGCTGCCATCCGCGCGCAGCACCCGCGCCGCGTCGTCCACCACCAGGCCGCCCTGGGTGTGGAACAGCGCGCCGGTGACGCGCACCGCGCGGAAGGGCGGAACGAGCTGGGGCACGCCCGCGAAGCTGCGGCCATGGGCATCCGCCGCGCCCTCCTCCTTGAGGCGCGCGGCCTCCTCCAGCGTGGCCGCGAGGGCCGCTTCGGGCAGGCGGGTGGCGGCGGCGAGCGCCGGGATGGTGTCCGCCTCCAGGATCGCGCCGGCAGCCTCGGCCTGGCGGAAATCCTCGAACTGGCGGGCGATGCCGGCGATGCGGGCGTCGAAGACCGTCCAGGCGATGCCCTCGGGCTGTTCCAGCACGCGCGCGGCCTGCTCGGAATAGCCGTGGCTCTCGTCGGAGAAGCGGCGGCCCTCCAGGTTCACCTGCACGCCGCCCTCGGCGATGGTGGCCCAGGTGATGAGGATGCCGGCCGGGTGCGCCACCGAGCCGTGCCCCTGGTGCCCGGACAGGTGGCGCGTGGCGGCGCCCAGCGCCTCTCCCCAGAGGACGGCCTCGCCCTGGTTGCCGGGATGGCCGAAGTAGAGAGCGTCGGCCAGGGCCGGCACATGGCGGCGCACGAGGCTCTTGTTGCCGCCATAGCCGTTGCAGGCGAGCACGAGGGCGCCGCAGCCGAGCCTGTCCTCGGTGCCGTCCGGCCGGCGGAGGGTCAGGCCGGCGATGCGGCCATCCGGGGAGGCGTGCAGGGCGGTGACCCGGGCATCGCAGAGGATGTCGATGCCGGCGGTCTCGGCGGCCTCGCGCAGGCGGTCCACCAGTTCCTCCCCGGCGCGGCTGGGCAGGCCGTGCATGCGGTTGGCGGAATGGCCGGGATAGCGGAAATCCGTGATCACGGAGAAGCGGAGGCCGTGCGCGTCGGCCAGCCATTCCAGCGCCGGGCCGATGCTGCGGGTGACACGGGCCACCCCGGCGGGGTCGGGCTCGCCCTCCGCCTTGGCCATGATGTCGGCGGCGAAGGCCTCGGGACTGTCCTCGATCCCGGCCTCGCGTTGCCAGCGCGTGCCCGCCGCGGGCACCAGCCCGGCGGACAGGGCGGTGGATCCGCGCGGCACGGGATCGCGCTCGAGCACGAGCACCTCCGCCCCCGCCTCCTGCGCGGCCAGGGCGGCGCAGAGGCCGGCGGCACCGGCACCGACGACCACGACGGGAATGGTGACCTCGTAGGATTCCTGGGCGGGCAGGATGGTCACGCGGCGGCGCCCAGTTCGGCCATCGCCTCCGCCACCGTCGCGATGCGGGCGACGGGCCGCAGCGCGGCGATGGCCGTTGCGTGCGTGTCCCGCCCGAAGGCGGCGCAGCCGTCGGACAGGACGGTGACGTCGATGTCCCGCACATGGGCATCGCGCACGGTGGTGGCCACGCCGCCGTTGGTGACGATGCCCCCGACGATCAGTCGCTCGATCCCGCACTTGCGGAGCAGCCACTCGAAACGGGTCATGTAGAAGGCGGAATAGGCGACCTTCTCGATCATCAGGTCGCTCGGCTGCAGCGCATCCACGAGCTGGTGGCCCCAGGATCCCGGCGCGAAGTCGCCGCGGCGCAGGAAGGGGCGCAGCGCCTTCAGGTGCGGCGAGATGATCGGCTCGCCGCCCTTGCCCGGCACGAGGGTGAAGTGCGTGGAGGCGATCCAGCCGCCGGCGGCGCGCATCGCCGCCGCGAGGGGGGCGAGGCGGGCGGGAAGCGCCGCGATCTCCGGGTCTCCCTGGCCGCCGCGGGCATAGGCGCCATCCGGGTGGATGAAGTCGTTCTGCAGATCGAAGATCAGCAGGGCGGTCTTTGCGGCGGGGATGGCGGTCTGGCTCATGGCGCGCTCTCGATCACGACGTTGCCCAGGCGGTCCACGCGCGCGGAAAGGCCGGGATCGACGACGGTGGTGGCGTCGGGCTGTTCCAGGATGGCGGGGCCGGGGATCACCGCGCCCACGGGCAGGTCCAGGCGAGAGAGGATCGCCGTCTCGTGCCAGGCGCCGCCGAACCAGACGGGGCGCGTGCCGCGACGGGCGCCCTCCAGCCTCGCACCGGGTTCGGGCGCGAGGGTGGAGAGGTCGAAGCGCGGGCGGCGGCCGATGGCGGCGGTGCGGAGGTTGACGATCCGCGCCGGCACGCCGTCCAGCAACCGGCTGAAGCTCGCCTGATAGGCGGCCTCGAAGGCCTGTCGGATAATGGCGGCGGTGATGCCGGTGGTTTTGTCCCGCACCTCCACCGGCAGCGGCACGGAAACCGTGTGGGTCTGGCCGGCATAGTGCATGTCGAGCGCGAAGAGCGTGTCGATCCGTTCCACCGGCAGGCCGGCATCGGCGACCACCGCCCGCACGGCCGAGGCGTCCGAAACCATCAGCCGGTCGAGCGCCGGGCCGTCGATGCCGTCCAGCGGAAGGTTCACCGTGCGGACCTGATCGTGGCGGATATCGGCGATGACGCAGCCCAGCGCCGAGTTGATGCCGGGGAAGCGCGGCACCAGTGCGGCCTTCAGGCCGACCTCGCGGATCAGCGCTCCCGCATGCAGGGCGCCGCCGCCGCCGAAGGGCACGGCGGCGAAGCGGGCGGGATCGTGCCCGCGCTCGATCGAGACGAGGCGGATGGCGCGGGCCATGTGACCGTTGGCCACGCGGAGGATGGCTTCGGCCGCCGCCATGGCGTCGAGCCCGAGGGGTTGGCCGACATGCTCCAGGATGGCGGCGCGGGCCGCCTCCACGTCGAGGCGTGCGAGGCCGCCGCCGATCGGGCGTTCGGCGTTGATGCGGCCGAGCACCACGTTGGCGTCGGTCAGCGTCGGGCGGGTGTTGCCGCCGGCGTAGCAGACGGGGCCGGGGCGGGAGCCGGCGCTTTCCGGCCCCACCTGCAGCAGGCCGCCGGCATCGACGCGCGCGATCGAGCCGCCGCCGGCGCCGATGGTGGTGATCTCGATCATCGGCGTGCGGATGACGAGGCCGAAGTCGATGGTGGTCTGGGCGGCGAGCGCAGTTTCGCCGGAGACGACGAGGGAGACGTCGAAGGAGGTGCCGCCGAGGTCGCCGGTGACGACATCGGGGAAGCCGGCCTCGCGCGCGATGGCGGCGGCGGCGATGACGCCGGCGGCGGGGCCGGAGAGGGCGGTCCGCACCGGCAGCCGGCGGGCGGACTCGGTGGACATGACGCCGCCGTTGGATTGCACGATGTGGAAGCGGCCGGTGAAGCCGTCGCTTTCCAGCGCGGCGTCGAGCTTGCCGAGGTAGGAGCCGACCACGGGCTGGAGGTAAGCGTTGAGCGCGGTCGTGGAGCTGCGCTCGAACTCGCGGATCTCCGGCAGGATGCGGGAGGAAAGGGAGATCGTGTCGGCAGGCCAGACCTCGCGCGCCGCGGCCAGCGCGGCCTCCTCGTTGGCGGGGTTGGCGTAGGCGTTGATGAAGACGATGGCGAGCGCCTCCGCGCCCTGGGCGATGAGCTGGCGCACGGCGGCGCGCACCGCATCGAGATCAACGGGCTGGCGGATGGTGCCGTCGGCGAGGGTGCGTTCCGCCACTTCGAGGCGCATGTCGCGGTCCACCACGGGGATGAAGTCGCCCCAAAGGCCCCAGGTGCGGAGGCGGTCGCGGCGGCGCATCTCGATGACGTCGCGGAAGCCCTGGGTGGTGATGAGGCCGACGCGGGCGCCCTTGCGTTCCAGCAGCGCGTTGGTGCCGACGGTGGTGCCGTGGACGACGGAGGCGAGGTCGGCGACGGCGCCGAGCTGGCGCAGGCCGTTGAGGAAGCCCACCGCCTCGTCGCCGCGGTTGGAGGGGACCTTGGCCGTGCGGAAGGTCCGCGTGCCCTCGTCGAACAGGAAGAGGTCGGTGAAGGTGCCGCCGACATCGACGCCGACGACCTTTGTGGCGGCGCTCATCCGGCCGAGGCGCCCGTGACGTAGCCGAGGCGCGCGTCGCGCGCGGCGGCGGCCGGGTCGCGCGCAGCGGGGTCGCCCCAGCCGCCTCCCCCGGGGGTTTCGAGGCGGAGGCGCCTGCCGACTTCGAGGCGGATGTCGGTGACCTTGGAGACCATGGGCGGCGACTGGCGGCCTTCGGACGTTTCCCAGGAAAAGCGGTTGCGCGCGGCGGGGCCGCCGCCGCCGACCCCGAAGGGCGCGACCTTGCCGCGTTCGCCGAGGAGGGAGACGCTGGCGGGGACCAGGGCCTCGATCTCGTAGACGGCGCCGAGGCCGCCGCGATGCGCGCCGGGGCCGGCGGAATCGGGGCGGAGCGCCCATTGGGTGAACATCACGGGATAGGCGGCCTCCAGGATCTCCACCGGCGGGATGGTGGCGGTGGAGATCGGGTTGTTGGCGTGGTTCAGCCCATCCGATTCCGGGTTGCCGCCGAGGCCGCCGCCGAAGAAGGAGAACATCACCCAGCGCGAGCCGTCCGCCCGGTGGCCGGCCATGGAGAGGGCGTTGATGGTGCCGAAGGGCGCTGCCGTGGCACGGGCGGGATCGGCCTTGGCCAGCGCCCCGAAGATGACGCCGACGAGGCGCAGCACGGTTTCGGTGTAGCCGGCCATGGGGTGGGGCGCGCCCGCGCCGAGCAGCGTGGCATCGGGCACGACGAAGCGGATGGGTCGGAGGCAACCGGCATTGGCCGGCACCTCCGTGAAGACGTGCTTCAGCGCCACGTAGCAGCCGGCGATGGTGGTGGCGCGGCTGATGCTGACCGGGCCCTGGGCGGGCGGGGAGGAGCGGGAGAAGTCGAGCACCATCTCCTCCCCCGCGATCGTCAGGTCGAGGGCGATGGTGAGGGTTTCGTCGGTGATGCCGTCGTTGTCGAGCACGTCCTCGAAGGCGTAGGTGCCGTCGGGCAGGCCGGCGATGGCGCCGCGCATCAGGGCTTCCGCGCGGGCGGAGAAGGCGGCGAAGGCGCCCTGCACCAGTTCCTCGCCGTGCTCGTCGATCAGGGCGGCGAGGCGGCGCTCCCCGAGGTCGAGGGCGTTGAGCTGGCCGTTGAGGTCGCCCCAGTTGGAGGTGGGGACGCGGGAATTGGCGGCGAGGATGTCGACGAGGTCCTGGTTCATCACGCCGTCGCGGATCAGGCGCACCGGGGGAATGCGGAAGCCTTCCTGGAAGCTTTCGATGGCCTTGGGGTTGTAGCCGCCGGGGACGTTGCCGCCGACGTCGAGCCAGTGGCCGACCGAGGCCATCCAGCAGAAGAGCCTGCCCTGGCGGTGGATCGGGCGCACCAGGCGGAAGTCGTTGAGGTGGGTGCCGCCCTGGTAGGGGTCGTTGAACAGGAAGGTATCGCCCGGGCGCAGGTCGCCGTCGCGGGCGACCTTGTCGATCACGGCCTTCACGGCGAAGGCCATGGCGCCGACGAAGATCGGCAGGCCGCTGGTGCCCTGAACCAGGGTTTCGCCGGTCTCGGCATGGTAGAGGCCGTGGCAGGCGTCCTTGGCCTCGGCGATGATCGGGTTGAAGGCGGAGCGGAAGAGGGTCGCGTCCATCTCGTCGGCGATGCCTTCGAGCCGGCCCTTCAGGATCGCCAGGGTGACGGGATCGGGGGTCATGCCGAGGGTTCCTCGTAGCGGCGGCCGAGTTCCAGCATTTCCGGCGTGCCGATCAGGGCGTTGAGGCCGCCGAAGTCGTGCATGCGGCTGGCGAACGGCCGGTTGGATCCGTTCGCGGCGAGGGACCCGTAGTAGTCCTGCGCGGTGCGGGCCAGGGCGCGCACGATGCCGCCGGGGAAGATGACGAGGCGGAAGCCGGCCTCGCCGAGTTCGGCGGCGGTGGAGATGGGGGTGTCGCCGCCTTCCACCATGTTCGCCATCAGCGGGCGGGTGGCGCCGAGCCGCTGCACGACCGCGGCCATCTGCCCGCGGTCGCGCGGTGCCTCGACGAAGAGGATGTCGGCGCCGGATTCGGCGTAGAGGGCGGCGCGGTCGAGCGCGGCGTCGAGGCCGTCGGTCGCGATGGCGTCGGTGCGCGCGATGATGAGCGTTTCCTCGCTGGCGCGCGCGTCCACCGCGGCGCGGATCTTGCCGGCCATCTCGTTCGCCGGGATCAGCGACTTGCCCTGCAGGTGGCCGCAGCGCTTGGGAAGCGTCTGGTCCTCGATCTGCAGCGCGTTGGCGCCGGCGCGCTCGTACATGCGGACGGTGCGCTGGACGTTCAGCGCGTTGCCATGGCCGTTGTCGGCATCCACCACCAGCGGCAGGTCCACGCGGTCGCGGATGAGGGCGATGGTTTCCGCCACCTCGGTCATGGAGACGAGGCCGATGTCGGGGCGGCCCAGGCGCGTGTAGGCGATGGCGGCGCCGGAGACGTAGAGCGCCTCGAACCCGGCCGCGGCGGCGATGCAGGCGGTGAGCGCGTCGTAGATGCCGGGGGCCGTGACGGGGCGCGGTTCGGCGAGGCGCTGGCGTAGGGAGGTGGGGGTCATCTTCAACTCACAGGCCAAGGTAGATGCGGCGCAGCTCGGGATCGTCGCGGAGGGTGGCGGCGGGGCCGCTCATGGCGAAGGTGCCGTTCTCCAGGATGAAGCCGCGCGTCGCGATCTCGAGGGATTGGACGACGTTCTGTTCCACCAGAAGGATGGGCAGGCCGTCGGCGTTGAGGCGGCGGATCAGGGTGAACATCTCCTCCACCAGGAGGGGAGAGAGGCCGAGGGAGGGTTCGTCGAGGATCAGCAGCCGGGGTTCGGCCATCATGCCGCGGCCGATGGCGAGCATCTGCTGCTCCCCGCCCGAGAGGGTGCCGGCGAACTGGCGCGCGCGCTCGCGGAGGCGGGGGAAGGTCTCGAAGACGCGCTCGAGGTTGGCGGCGCGCTGCGGGCGGCCGCGGCGGTAGGAGCCGAGCTCCAGGTTCTCGCGCACGTTCATGTTCGGGAAGATGCGGCGGCCCTCGGGCACGTGGATCAGCCCGGCTTCCACGATCGCGGCGGGGGTGGCTCCATCCAGGCGCATGCCGCCGAAACGGATCTCGCCCTGCCGCGCGGGCAGCACGCCGGAGAGAACCTTGTTCAGCGTCGTCTTGCCCACGCCGTTGGCGCCGAGGACGGCGACGATCTCGCCGTCCGACACGGCCATGTCGAGGCCGCGCAGGACCTCCACGGCGCCGTAGCCCGCTCTGAGGCCCTTCACCTCAAGCATGGGTGCCGCCCGCGGCGATGCGGGCCGCAGCGCCGTGGCCCAGGTAAGCCTCGACGACCATCGGGTCGGCGCAGACCTCGCGTGGTGGTCCCGCGGCGATCATGCGGCCGCCTGCCAGCACGTGGACGTGGTCGCAGAGGTTCATCACGGCCTGCATGACGTGCTCGATCATCAGGATGGCGACGCCGCGGCCACGGATGGCGCGGATCACCGGGATGATGTCGCGCACCTCCGACGGGTTGAGGCCGGCCAGCACCTCGTCCAGCAGCAGCAGGCGGGGTTCGGTGGCGAGCGCGCGGGCGAGTTCGAGGCGCTTGCGGCCGGCGACGGTCAGGGAGGAGGCCTGGGCATCCAGCATGGGGGCGAGGCCGACCTCGGCCGCCACGGCCTCGGCGAGGCGGGTGGCCTCGCTGCGGGCGGCGTGGCGGAGATAGGCGCCGACGGCGATGTTCTCGCGCACGGTGAGGCCGGCGAAGGGCTGCACGATCTGGAAGGTGCGGGCCATGCCGAGCGCCGCACGGCGGTGCGGGACTTCGGCTGTCACGTCCGTGCCGGCGAAGGTGACGCGGCCGGCGCTCGGGGGAAGGAAGCCGGAGAGAAGGGAGAACAGCGTGGTCTTGCCCGCGCCGTTGGGGCCGATCAGCCCGACCAGCCCACCCTCGGGCACGGTCAGGGAGGCGTTGTCCACGGCCAGCAGCCCGCCGAAGCGGCGGGAGAGGCCCTCGGCCACCAGAAGGCTCATCGTGCCAACCCCCGTGCTGCCCGGCGCAGCCCGCCCATGACGCCCTGCGGCAGGAAGGCCACCGCCAGGATCAGGAGCGCGCCGAAGAGCATCAGGTCGATGCCGGGCACCGGTCCCGCGATGCCGTTCAGCGCGATCTTCGCGGCTTCTCCCGCGCCGTGGAGGGCGAGGGCGCCGATGACGGGACCGAGCACGGTGCCGCTGCCGCCGAGGATGCAGGCGATCAGCACCTCCACCGAGATCCAGGTGCCATAGGCGATGTTGGCGTCGAGGTAGAGGAAGTTCTGGGCATAGAGGCATCCCGCCGCGGCGGTGATGCCGCCGGACAGGGCGATGGCGCCGAGCTTCACGCGCAGCGCATCGACGCCGAGCGCCCGGGCGGCATCCTCGTTCTCCCGGACGGCGACGAGGCGGGCGCCCATGCGGCCACCGGCGATCCATGCAGTCAGCAGCAGCACGGCGGCGACGATGGCGAGCACCAGCCAGAGGAAGGTGGCGCGGGAGGGGAACTGCAGGTTGGCGGCGCCGGGCGCCATGCGGATCAGCAGGCCCGCCGCGCCGCCCGTGAGGTCGAAGGCGTTGGCGAGGATGCGCAGCACCTCCGCGAAGGCGAGGGTGACCAGCGCGAAATAGGAGCCGCGCAGCCGCGCGCGGAAGGAAAGGAAGCCGATCATCCAGCCCACCAGCGCCCCGAGCGCGACGCCGATGGCCAGCCCCGCCCAGGCATTCACCCCGTAGCGAAGCTGCAGGATGGCCGTGGCGTAGGCCCCCGTGCCGAAGAAGGCCGCGTGGCCGAAGGAGAGCTGCCCGGCATAGCCGCCGAGCAGGTTCCAGCCCTGCGCGGCGAGGGCCACGATGAGGGACGAGAGAAGGAAGTTCAGCGCCGCGTTGGACGCGACGAGCGGTGCGAGGGCCAGCAGGGCCAGCACGAGCAGGCCAGGGAGGATGTCGCGGGCCTTCATGCCTTTGCTCCGAACAGCCCGGTCGGGCGGAACAGCAGCACCAGGATGAAGATAACGAAGATGCCGAGCTGCCCGAGGCTGTCGCCGAGGAAGAGGCCGCCCAGGCTCTCCACCAGCCCGACGAAGAGGCCGCCCAGCAGCGCTCCGGGGATGGAGCCCATGCCGCCCAGCACGACGATGGTGAAGGCCACCAGCACGAAGGCGTTGCCGACGCGCGGGTTCACGTAGAAGGTCGGCAACAGGAGGCAGGCGGCGACGGCCAGGCAGGCGCAGCCGAGGCCGAAGGTGACGGCATAAACGTGGCGCGGATCGATGCCGACGAGCTGCGCGCCGAGCTTCTCCTTCGCCACCGCGCGGATGGCGCGGCCGGTGTCGGTGGCCGAGAGAAGCGCCCAGAGCAGGGCGGCCGTCAGCAGCGCGACGCCGAAGCCGATCAGGCGCGGGCGGGAGAGCAGCATGGGGCCGACCTCCACCACGTCGAAGCCGGCATCGCCGCCGAGCGTTCGGGTGTCGGAGCGGAAGAGGGCGAGCAGGGCGTTCTCCAGCACGATGGAGAGGCCGAGCGTGACCAGCAGCGTGTTGCCGTCGTCGCCATGGCTGGAGGGGCCGATCACCCAGCGCTGCAACGCGTAGCCGAAGGCGAAGAAGGCCAGGGCGAGCGGCGGGATGGAGAGGTAGGGGTCGAGGCCGAAGGCGGCGTGCAGCCCCCAGGCCGCGAACATCGCGCAGGTCAGCAGGGCGCCGTGCGCGAAGTTCACGATGTGCAGCACGCCGTAGACGAGGGTGAGGCCGAGCGCGACCAGCGCGTAGGCCGCGCCCGCCAGCAGGCCGTTGACCGCCGCTTCCGCGATCAGGGCGGGCGGGAACATCAGCCCTGGATCGGGAAAACGGGTCGGGCGTTCGCGACCTCGGCGGGGAAGATCACCTTGATGTCTCCGTCCTGCACCTGGGTGTTGACGGGGCGTGCGCCCTGGTTCTGGCCGTTGACGAAGCGGGTGGGGCCATAGGGCATGATGTGGCCGGAATAGTCGGAGGCGGCGAGCGCCTGCGTCACGCGGCCACGGTCGGCGGCACCGGCGCGGTTCACGGCATCGGCCACCAGCTTCACGCAGGAATAGTTCAGCGGGATGTTGTAGCCCCAGAACTTGCCGGCGGTGTCGGCCGCCGCCTTCAGCGCGATCGCCTCCGCGTTCTTCGGGTCCTGCCAGTGGTTGCAGTCCATCACGCCCAGCGCCGCGTCCGGGAATTCCTTGACGAAGCGGTAGTTCGAGGCGGCGCCGTTGAGGACGGCGTAGATGCCCTTCGGCCGGATGCGCTGCTGGCGCATGGTGCGGGCCAGCAGCACGAACTCGCCGTAGTAGCTCGACGGGATCAGCAGGTCGGGGCGGAGCGAGCGGAGGCGGAGCGCGATGTTGTTCATGTCGCGCGCGGGGGTGGGGTGCGGGATGGTCTCCAGCACCTCGAAGCCGTGCCTCGGCAGCTCGGTGGCCATGAGGCGGGCGAGGCCCGAGCCGAAGAGGCCGTCCTCGTGCACCAGCACCACCGTCTTGCAGGGCTTGCCGGCGCCGTCGTTCAGGCGGACCAGGTTTTCCACCGCCGCCGAGGTGACGGCGGCGAAGCCCGGCGCGAAGCGGAAGGTGTTGGCAAGGCCCCGGGCGGTGATCTGGTCGGCGACGCCGACATCGACGACATAGGGCAGGTCGTAGCGGGCGGCGGCCTGGCTGGCCGCGAGGCAGATGGGGCTCGCGAAGCCGCCGACGATGGCGACCACGCCCTCGCCCTGCAGCTTCTCCACCTCCTGCGCGCCGGCCTCGGGGTTGGAGCGGGCATCGGCCACCACCAGCTCGACCTTGGCGCCGCCCAGCGCGGACAGGCCGCCATTGGCGTTGATGAAGGCCGCCGCCTGTTCCGCGCCGAAGCGGCCGAGTTCGCCATCCTGGGCCAGGGCGCCGGTCAGGGGCTGGAGGACGCCGATCCTCACGGCGGCGGGTTGGGCGCGCAGCACCGCCGGCATGGCCAGCAGGCCGGCGCCGGCGCCGAGCAGCGCGCGGCGGGGGAGGTGGGGATTCGTCATGGTGGCGCTATCCTCTCGCGGTGCCGCGGGCCGGGTGCCCGCTTGTGGGAGTGTCGTCCGGGTCCTGGGTGGTGGGCGGGGCCACCGGGCTCCAACGGCGGGCGCCCTCCGCCCCCGTGCGCTGGAGCTGCATTTCGAAGGAGAAGCGATCGGGACGGTAGAGTGCCCGCAGGTGCTCGACGGGCCGCCCTTCCTCGTCCTGCACCAGGCGGGTGAGGGCGATCAGCGGGGCGCCGATCTCGACCTCCAGCGCGCCCGCCACCTCCGGCCCGGCCAGTGTCGCGCCGATGCTCTGCCGCGCGTGGCCGATGCCGGTGCCGGACCGCTCCAGCAGGGCCAGCAGCGGCTGGCTTCCCAGCTCCGCCTCGGAATAGGTGCGGCCGATGCGCCCCGGGACATGCGTGGTCAGGTGGGAGAAGGGGCCCTCCGCCATGCGCCGCACCCGGACGGCGCGCTGCGCGGCCTCTCCCGGAGGAAGGTCCAGCGCCGTTGCGACATCGGGCGGGGGCATGATGTAGCCGAAGGAGAGAAGGCGAACCTCGGTGCGGCGCCCCATTTCCTTGAGGTGCGAGAAGACGTCGGAGAAATCCACCGCGGTGGGGGGCATGGCCGTGCCGCCGCGCACGAAGGTGCCGACCCCCGGCCGGCGCTCCACCAGCCCGTCGCGCGCCAGCTGGTCCAGCGCGCGGCGCATGGTCACGCGGGCGACGCCGTGCTCG
Organism: Muricoccus vinaceus; assembly: GCF_042433125.1. NCBI lineage: Bacteria > Pseudomonadati > Pseudomonadota > Alphaproteobacteria > Acetobacterales > Roseomonadaceae > Muricoccus > Muricoccus vinaceus. The sequence continues at coordinate 88,812 of NZ_JBHLVZ010000043.1, forward strand.
GCGGCCAGGTCGGGCTCGCCCGGGAGGCGCGTGCCGGCGGGCAGCAGCCCGCTCGCGATCCGGTCGCGCAGCACCAGATAGATCCGGCGCGCCTTGAAGGGTTCAACCGCCGCGCTCAACCGATTGTTCCCTCCCTGTCCTGTAATCAAGACCGCAGGCTGTCTAGGTTACAGAACAGGAGGATTGCATCAAGCCTTTTCCGGCGCTTAGTCTCGCCCGGCAGAAAACGGGGAAACGACGCATGGCGGAACACGCCCCGCGCACGCTGTTCGACAAGGTCTGGGACGCCCATGCCATCCTTTCGCGCGAGGATGGGCAGGCGCTGTTGTGGATCGACCGGCACTTCTTTCACGAAGGCTCGCATCACGGCTTCAACCAGTTGAAGGCGCGCGGCGCGGAGGTGGCACGGCCGGCGCTGAACATCGGGGTGGCCGACCATTACGTGCCCACGCGTGGCCGCGGCGGTTTCATCGCCGACAGCAGCGTGCGCCACATGGTGGAGCAGCTTTCGGCCAACGCGGCGCATCACGGCCTCAGGCTGTTTGGCCTGGACAATCCCGGCCAGGGCATCGTGCATGTGGTGGGGCCCGAGCAGGGGCTGACCCTGCCTGGCCTGACGATCGTCTGCGGCGACAGCCACACCTCCACCCACGGGGCTTTCGGGGCGCTCGCCTTTGGCATCGGGGCGTCCGAGGTCGCGCATGTGCTGATGACGCAAACCCTGTGGCAGCGCCGGCCGAAGCGGATGCGCGTGACGGTGGAGGGGAAGTTGGGCCCGGGCATCGGGGCCAAGGACGTCGCGCTCTCGGTTATCGCCCGGCTGGGCGCGGATGGAGGGCAGGGGCATGCGCTGGAATATGCGGGATCCACCATCCGGGGGCTTTCGATGGAAGGGCGGCTCACCCTGTGCAACCTGTCCATCGAGTGCGGCGCGCGCTGCGGCATGGTGGCGCCCGATGCCACCACCCTCGCCTTTCTGCGCGGCCGCCCCTTCGCCCCGGCGGATTTCGAACGCGCGGCCGAGGCCTGGATGGCCCTGCCCAGCGACCCCGGCGCCGCCTTCGACCGGGAGGTCGCGCTGGACGCCTCGCAGATCGTGCCGGTCGTCACCTGGGGCGTGACGCCGGAGGACGCGCTGCCGGTGGACGCGACCTTGCCCGACCCCGACCGCGCCGCCGATCCCGCGCGCGCCGAGCAGATCCGCGACGGGCTGGACTACATGGGCCTGCATGCCGGGCAGCGCGTGTCGGACATCGCGATCGACCGCGTCTTCATCGGCTCCTGCACCAACAGCCGGATCGAGGACCTGCGCGCGGCGGCGGCCGTGCTCGCCGGGCGCCGCGCCCGCGTGCCCGGCCTGGTTTCCCCCGGCTCCACCCCGGTGAAGCGCCAGGCCGAGGAGGAGGGGCTGGACCGCATCTTCCGCGACGCCGGGCTGGAATGGGTGGAATCCGGCTGCTCCATGTGCGTCGGCATGAACGGCGACCTGCTGGCCGCGGGGGAACGCTGCGCCTCCACAACCAACCGCAACTTCAAGGGGCGGCAGGGCAAGGGCTCGCGCACGCACCTCATGTCGCCCGCCATGGTCGCCGCAGCCGCCGTCACCGGGCACCTGACGGATGTGCGCCCACTGCTGGAGGGGCGCGCCTGATGCAGCCCTTTCGCGTTCTCGCCGCCACCGCCTGCCCGCTGCCCATGGCGAACGTGGACACGGACCAGCTCATTCCCGCCCGCTTCATGAGCCGGCCGCGCAGCGCGGGCTATGGCGACTTCCTGCTGCACGACCTGCGCGCGGGGCCGGACGGCGCGCCGCTGCCCGATTTCCCGCTGAACCGGCCGGAGCGCGCGGGGGCGGGCATCCTGGTCGCGCGCCGCAACTTCGGCAGCGGGTCGTCCCGCGAGGCCGCGGCCTATGCGCTGGTGGATGGGGGTTTCCGCTGCGTCCTGGCGCCCAGCTTCGGCGACATCTTCAGCAGCAACGCCGTGAACAACGGCCTCCTGCCCGCGCGGCTGGAGGAGACGGCGGCGGAGGCGCTGCTCGGCTGGCTGGAGGCGGGCGGGCTGGAGGTGGTGGTGGACCTGGAGGCCTGCACCGTTTCGGCCGGGGAGCAGCGCTGGCCTTTCGCGGTGGACCCGGTCTGGCGGACCAAGCTGCTGAACGGCTGGAGCGACGTGGACCTGACGATGAGCCACGCCGCCGCGATCGAGGGCTTCGCCAGGGTGGACCAGGCCCGCCGCCCCTGGGCCTGGCTGCCGGAGGGCACCGGCACCGGCTGAAACCCCGTTGCCGGTCCTACCCCTGGCCGGAGGGCGCCGCCCGGCGCATCCTGGGGGGATCGAGACGCACCGTGGCGGCGATCAGGCCCGGGCGAGGAGGAATGCCGCCATGCAGCGCCGTACCGCGATCCGTCTTTCCGCGCTTTCCCTGCCGGCCCTGGCCTGTTCCGTCCTTTCCCGGCCCGCCCTGGCGCAGGAGCGCTTTCCCGACCGCGCGCTGCGCCTCGTGATCCCCTTCGCCACCGGCGGCAGCAACGACGTGGTGGGCCGCCTGATCGCGGAGGGCATGGGCGCCCGCCTCGGCCAGACGGTTGTTGTGGAGAACCGCGGCGGCGCCGGCGGCATCCTCGGCAACGACCTTGTCGCGAAGTCGCGGCCGGATGCCTACACGCTGCTGCTGGCGGGCAGCGGCAGCTTCCTGATCAGCAGCCTGGTCCAGCCGCGCGTGCCCTATGACGTGCTGGCCGATTTCACCCCGGTGGGCTTCGTCGGGCAGGCGCCCAACGTCATCACGGTGAACCCTTCCGTGCCCGCGCGCACCCTGGCGGAGCTGCGCGAGGCGGCGCTGCGCGCCAAGCCGCCGCTCACCTATGGTTCCCCGGGTGTCGGCACCACGGGCCATGCCCTGCCCGCCATGATCGCGCTGACGCTCGGGGTGGAGCTGGAGCACGTGCCCTATCGCGGCACCGGGCCCGCGCTGACCGACGTGCTGGCGGGCCGGCTGAGCATGATCACCAATGCCCTGGCGCCCCTGAAGCCGCACATCGAATCCGGCGGGCTGCGCGCGATCGCCGTTGCCGCCCCGGCGCGGTCCGCCGTCATGCCCGATATCCCCACCACGGCGGAGCAGGGCTATCCCGGCATCGTTTCCTCGACCTGGTACGGGCTGGTCGGGCCCAAGGGGCTGCCGGCGGACCGGGTCGCGGCCCTGCACGCCGCGCTGAACGCCGTGCTGGCGGAGGAAGCCACCCGCAAGCGCCTGCTGGACGAGGGCGTGGAGGTGGAGCCCAGCGAATCGCCCGAGGCCTATGGCCGTTTCCTGGCCGAGGACCGCGAGCGCTGGGCCGAGGTCGTGCGCCGCGCCAACATGCGCAGCGAATAGGGCGCGCCGCTTGCCCGGGCGCCCGCCTCTCGCCGCCGTCGCGGTGCTGGACGATTTCGCCGCTGCCGCCCGCGCCTCGGCGGACTGGTCCGGCCTGCCCGTCACGGTCTTCCGCGACCACCTGTCCGGCGAGGACGCCCTGGCCGAACGGCTGGCGGGGTTCGACGCGCTGGTGCTGATCCGCGAGCGCACGGCCCTGCCGCGCAGGCTGATCGAGCGCCTGCCGGCCCTGCGCCTGGTGGTGACCACCGGCATGAGCAACCGCACCCTGGACATGGAGGCCTGCGCCGCGCGCGGCATCCCCGTGCTGGGCACGGCCTCCCTCCCGACGCCGACCGTGGAGATGACCTGGGCGCTGATCCTGTCGCTCGCCCGCCGCGTGCCCTGGGAGGACGCGGCGCTGCGCGAGGGCCGGTGGCACACGGGCACCGGGCGCAGCCTCTCGGGCGCGGTGCTGGGGGTGCTGGGCCTGGGCAAGCTCGGCCGGCAGGTCGCCGCACTCGGCCGCGCCTTCGGCATGGAGGTGATCGCCTGGAGCCCGAACCTGACGGCGGAGGGCGCGGCCGAGGCCGGTGCGCGCCGCGTGGAGAAGGAGGCGCTGTTCCGCGCCGCCGACGTGGTGACGCTTCACCTCGTGCTCGGGCCGCGCTCCCGCGGCGTGGTGGGGGCGGCGGAGCTGGCCGCCATGAAGCCCGGCGCCCTGCTGGTGAACACCGCCCGCGCCGGGCTGGTGGACCAGGAGGCGCTGCTGGCCGCCCTCCGCTCCGGCCATCTGGGCGGCGCCGCCATCGACGTGCACGACCCCGAGCCCATGCCGCCCGGCCATCCGCTTCTGTCGGCCCCGCGCACCATCCTCACCCCGCATCTCGGCTATGCCACGGCCGAGAACCACCGGCTTTACTTCGAGGGCGCCGTGGAAGCCCTGCGTGCCTGGAACGCGGGCGTTTCCCTGCCGCGCCCCCTGGCAACCCCGTGAAGGACCCGACCTTGCAGCCAGACGCTCCCTTCGACGCCATCACCCTGACGACGGATGGTTCCGTCGCGACGCTGACGCTCAACCGCCCGGAGGTCCGCAACGCCATCGACGACGCGATGCGCGGCGAGATCCTGTCCGCCCTGGACCGGGTCGCGCGCGACGACGCGATCCACGCCCTGGTGATCACCGGCGCCGGCAAGGGCTTCTGCTCCGGTGGCGACGTGAAGGGGATGCAGGCCCGGCTGAGCGTCCCGCCCGGGGAGGTCGCGATGAACGGCTGGCGGCGGCAGCACCGCACGCACCACATGGTCTCGGCGCTGCACACCCTGCCCAAGCCCACCATCGCCGCCGTGAACGGCGCTGCGGCGGGGCTGGGCTGCGACCTCGCCCTGTGCTGCGACTTCGTCGTGGCCGCGGACACGGCGACGCTTGCCATGAGCTACGTCCTGCGCGGCCTGGTGCCCGATGGGGGTGGGATGTACTTCCTTCCGCGCCGCGTCGGCCTGGCGCGGGCGAAGGAGCTGATCTTCTCCGGCCGCACGGTCCGGCCCGACGAAGCGCTGCGCCTGGGGATGATCGACCGCGTTTCCCCGGCCGATACGCTGCTGGCCGATGCGCGGGCCTGGGCGGCCGAGCTTTCCCTGGCCGCGCCGGGCGCCATCGCGCTGAGCAAGACCATCCTGGACCAGAGCTTCGAGTTGACGGCGGAGCAGGTCTTCTCCCTCGGCAGCCAGGCGCAGGCGATCTGCTATTCGTCCAAGGACCACCTGGATTCCGTCGCGGCCTTCCTCGCCCGCAGCGCGGCCCGCAGGGGCGGCGCGTCGTGACGGCCATCGCCCGCCTTCTCAGCCCGCGCAGCGTCGCCGTGGTCGGCGCCTCGGCGGATGCCTCCAAGATGACGGGGCGGCCGGTGAACTACCTGCTCCGCCACGGCTTCGCCGGCGCCATCTATCCCGTGAACCCGCGCGCGGCGGAGATCGCGGGGCTGCGCTGCTACCCGGATGTCGCAGCGCTGCCGGAAGCGCCCGACGCCGCCATCGTGCTGCTCGGCCCCGAGCGCGCGGAGCCCGCGATCCGCGCGCTCGCCGAGCGCGGCACCGCCGCCGCCGTGGTGTTCGCCGGCGGCTATGCCGAAACCGGCGAGGGAGGCATCCGGCGGCAGCAGGCTCTGGTGGAGGCGGCCGGCGCCATGCGGCTCCTTGGCCCCAACACGATCGGGCTGGTGAACCTGACCGACCGGATCACCCTTTCGGCCTCGGGGGCGCTGGAGGTGGGGCAGCTGCCGGCCGGGCGCATCTCGGTCGTTTCCCAGAGCGGGGGCATCCTGGGCTCGCTTCTTTCCCGCGCGGCGGACCGCGGCATCGGCTTCGCCAAGCTGGCCTCCACCGGGAACGAGGCCGACATCGACAGCACCGACCTGCTGGACCACCTGGTGGAGGACGAGGCCACCGCCGTCATCGTCCTCTACATGGAAGGGCTGCGCCGGCCGGATGCCTTTCGCGCCGCGGCCCTGCGGGCCGCCGCCGCGGGCAAGTCCATCGTGGTGTTCAAGGTCGGCCGCTCGGAATCCGGCGCGCGATCCGCCAGCTCCCACACGGGCGCGCTGGCCGGTGCGGACCGGGTCTATGACGCGCTGTTCCGCCAGTGCGGCGTGATCCGGGCCGAGACCTTCGGCGACCTGATCGACATCCCGGCCGCGCTGGTGGCCGGGCGGCGGGCTGCGGGGCGGCGGGTGGCCGTGCTCACCTCCTCCGGCGGGGCCGGGACGCTGTTGGCGGACAGCCTGGGCGTTGCCGGCTTCGACCTGCCCGAGCCCGATGCCGCGACCGCCGCGCGCCTCGCCGCGCTTCAGGAGGGCGACCCCGCGGCCATGCGGAACCCCGTGGACGTGACCCTGGCCGGGCTGCGCCCGGACCTGTTCCGCGGCGCCATCGACGCCCTGCTGGAAAGCCCGTCCTACGACGCGGCGGTGGTGATCGTCGGCTCCTCGGCCCTGGCGCAGCCCAGCCTGGTGGCGGATGCGGTGGTGGAATGCCAGGGGCGCAGCGCCAAGCCGCTGCTCTGCTATGTCAGCCCCCACGCGCCCGCCATCACGCGGCTGCTGAACGGCCAGGGCATTCCCGCCTTCACGGCGCCGGAAAGCTGCGCCTCGGTGCTCGCCGCCCTTCAGCCGCGCCCCGTGCCGGTCCTGGCGGCGCCCGCGCCTGCCGCCGTTCCGCACCGGCTCCTGGCCTCCATGCCTTCCGGCCCGCTGAACGAGGCGCAGAGCAAGGTGCTCTTCGCGCATTTCGGCATGCCCGTGACGCGGGAGGTGGTTGCCCCCGACCCCGCCGGCACCCTCAACGCCGCGGATGGCCTGGGCGAGCGGGTGGTGCTCAAGGTCCTGTCCCGCGAGATCCTGCACAAGAGCGACCTGGGCGGGGTGAAGGTGGGGCTCGCCGCGGAGGCGCTGCCCGCGGCCGCGGAGGCCATGCTCGACTCCCTCTCCCGCGCGGGCGCCCCGGCGCCCGAGGGTTTCCTGGTGCAGGAGATGGTGGGCGGCGGGGTGGAAATGATCCTCGGCTTCCACCGCGACCCGCAGATCGGCCCGGTCTTCCTGCTGGGGATGGGCGGCATCACGGCGGAACTGCTGCAGGACACCGTGCTCCGTCTGCCCCCGCTCACCCGCGGGGATGCGGAGGGCATGATCGCCGAGCTTCGGACCCTGCCCCTGCTGACCGGCTTCCGCGGCGCCCCGCCCGCCGACCGGGCTGCCCTGGTGGACGCCATCCTTGCCTTCGCCGCCATGGCCGAGGCCACGGGGGAGCGGCTGCTGGAGGCCGAGATCAACCCGCTGGTGGTGCTGCCGGAAGGGCAGGGGGTGCGGGCGCTGGACGGGCTGGTGGTGCTGGCCTGACCCCGCCATAGCCCGGGCCTATGGCTGACCGAAGCCATGCGGAATGGCGTCGGGCGCCGGCGCGGCCCATCCTTCCCGCCGCCAAGCAAGAAAGGAAACGCCGTGCGCTACGTGGATGCCTTCTGCCACTTCTTTCCCAAGGCGCTGTGGGACCGGATCCTGACGCTGGAGGGGGCCGGCGCCGGCATCGGGGCCCGCATGCGCGGCATTCCCGCGATCTACGACCTGGAGGAGCGCTTCCGGGTGATGGATCAGTTCAGCCAGCACGACTACAGCCAGGTGATCTCGCTGGGCATGCCGCCACTGGAGAAGCTGGGCACGCCCGCCGTTTCGGTGGATCTGGCGAAGCTCGCCAATGACGGGCTTGCGGAGCTCGTGCGGAAGCATCCCGACCGCTTCGCGGGCTATGCCGCCGCCCTTCCCATGAACGACCCGGACGCGGCCGTCCGCGAGGCCGAGCGCGCCTTTCGCGACCTCGGCGCCAATGCCGTGCAGATCCACAGCAACGTCGGCGGCGCGCCGCTCGACGAGGAGCGCTTCTTTCCGATCTTCGAGACGGCGGCGAAGCACGGCAAGCCCGTCTGTCTTCATCCTTCGCGCGGCAACGAGGTGACGGACTACGTCACCGAGGAGAAGTCCAGGTACGAGATCTGGTGGACCTTCGGCTGGCCCTACGAGACCTCGGCCGCCATGGCGCGGCTGGTCTTCGGCGGCGTGATGGACCGCCTGCCCGAGCTCAAGATCCTGGCCCACCATCTCGGCGCCATGGTGCCCTATTTCGAGGGGCGCGTCGGGCCCGGCTGGGACCAGCTGGGCAAGCGCACCACGGACGAGGACCTGTCGGGCGTGCTGTCCGGGCTCAAGCGGCGGCCGCTGGAGTACTTCAAGGACATGTATGCCGACAGCGCCGTGTTCGGCTCGCGCGCGGCCACCGTCTGCGGGCTGGAGTTCTACGGTGCCGACAAGGTGCTCTTCGCCTCCGACTGCCCCTTCGATCCCGAGCGCGGGCCCGGCTACATCCGCGAGACGATCAAGGTGCTGGAAAGCATCGACATGCCCGAGGAGCAGCGGCTGAAGATCAATCACCGCAACGCCGAGGCCTTCTTCGGCCTCGCCCCGCGCTGAGCACGGCCGGGCAGCGGGGCGGGGTGCCCCGGCCGCCCGGCGCGGAACAAGGAACGCGACGCCGGTTCAACGGCGCGCCACGAGAGCAAGGGAGGTCCAGCATGCTCACCCGCAGACAGGCCGCGGCCGCCGGCCTTGCCGCGCTCGCGGCTCCCGGTGCGGCCATGGCCCAAGGGATGGCCCAAGGGATGGCCCAAGGGATGGCCCAAGGGATGGCCCAAGGGGTGGCCCAGGGGGGCGCGGCGCCGGCCACACGCCTGCCGGATGGGCCGGTGAACATCATCGTCGGCTCCACGCCCGGCACCGGCAACGACATCCTCGCGCGCCTCATGCAGCCCTTCCTGCAGCAGCGCCTGGGCCAGCCCATCGTGGTGGAGAACCGCACGGGGGCCAGCGGCATCATCGCCGCCCAGGCCGTGAGCCGCGCGGCGCCGGACGGGCGGACCCTGCTGGTGCTGGGCGATCCCTTCGTCACCAGCCCCAGCCTGACCAAGAACCTGCCCTATGATCCCGAAAGCGGGTTCACCTTCCTGATCCGCCTGGCCAGCGCCTTCGTGGTGCTGGCGGTCAAGACCGACTCCTCCATCCGGGACCTGCGGGGGTTCGTGGAAATGGCGCGGGCCAGGCCGGGGCAGCTCAACTACGCCTCCCCCGGCAACGGCACGCCGCATCACATGATCATGGAGCTGTTCAAGGTCACCAACGGCCTGGACGTCGCGCATGTGCCCTATCGCGGCGCCTCCCAGGCCGTGCAGGACCTGATCGGGCAGCGGATCGACGCCATGATGCTGCCTGTCCATGTCGCCCTGCCGCTGGCGCGGGAGGAGCAGGTCCGCATCCTCGCGCTCGGTGCCGACCGCCGCCTGCCGGAGGCGCCGGAGGTGCCCACCATGGCCGAGGCGGGCTTCCCCATGACCAATGCCACCCTCTGGTTCGGGCTGTTCGGCCCGCCCAACATGCCGCCCGTCCTGGTCGCCCGCATCAACGCCGAGGTGAACGCCTGGCTGGCCCAGCCCGAAACCAAGGAGCGGCTGCGTGCCCAGGGCCTGGTGGGCGATGGCGGCACGCCGGAGTTCTTCCGCCAGGGCATCCTGTCCGACCTCCGCCACTGGGCCAAGGTGATCCGGGAGGCCGGCATCAAGGCGGACTGAGGCAGGGACGCGGGCGCTGGCCGGGGAAGCAGGGGAAAAGCATGGCCGGAAATGTCCGGGTGGGAACCGCCGGGTGGAGCATCCCGGGCCAGCACGCGGCCGCCTTTCCGGCCGGGGGAAGCCACCTGGAGCGCTACGCCCGCGTGCTGCCCGCGGTGGAGATCAACTCCTCCTTCTACCGTCCGCACCGCCCCTCGACCTATGCGCGCTGGGCCGCCAGCGTGCCGCCCAGCTTCCGCTTCGCGGCCAAGCTGCCGCGCGCGATCACCCATGATCGGCGGCTGGACGGGGCCGCCGAACCGCTCGCGCGCTTTTTGGGCGAGGTGGAGTCGCTGGGGGACCGGCTGGGGCCCTTGCTGATCCAGCTGCCGCCCAGCCTGCGCTACGACGCGGCGCTGGTGGAGGGTTTCCTGTCGCTTCTGCGCGGCCGGTTCGACGGCCTCCTGGCCTGCGAGCCGCGCCACCCGAGCTGGTTCACGGACGCGGCGGAGGCGCGGCTCGCCAGCTTCCGGGTCGCGCGGGTGGCGGCCGATCCGGCGGTGGTGCCGCGGGCGGCGGCGCCGGGCGGCTGGACGGGCCTGTCCTATCGCCGCCTGCACGGGTCCCCCGAGATGTACCGCTCCGCCTACGGCCCCGGCCTCATCGCGGCCACGGCGCGGGAGATGGAGGAGGAAGGCGGGCGTGAGGCCTGGTGCATCTTCGACAACACCGCCCTCGGAGAGGCCACCGGCGATGCGCTGCAACTCCTCGGGCGGATCGCGGGATAGGAGCGCGGCGCCGGCCGGGCCATGATCGCGCCTGCCGACCGGAGAACGCCCCGTGAAGATTCCCGACCTTGCCTTCACCGTCACGGACTGGTCCGCCGTGCCCGCGACGCGGCACGCCGGCGAAACGGGCGAGGCGCTGTGGCGAAGCTTCACCGTGGGCGACCTGCGGGTGCGGATGGTGGAATACACGCCGGGCTACCTGGCCGACCACTGGTGCGACCGCGGCCACGTGCTGACGGTGCTGGAAGGGGAGTTGGAGACCGAGTTGCGGGATGGCCGGCGCTTCACGCTGAAACCGGGCATGAGTTACCAGGTGTCGGATTTCGGCGACGCGGCGCACCGGTCCTCGACGAAAACCGGCGTTCGGCTGTTCATCGTGGATTGAGGCCCACCGCTCAGGCGAGGAGCAGCCGCGCCATCCAGTAGCCCGCCGCCCCCACCGCCGCCGCGGCGGGCAGGGTGATCACCCAGGCCCAGACGCTCCGCCGCGCCACGCCCCAGCGCACGGCGGAGGCGCGCCGCGCCGCGCCCACGCCCACGATGGAGCCGGTGATCGTGTGGGTGGTGGACGCGGGGATGCCCAGCCAGGTGGCCCCGAACAGCGCCAGCGCGCCGCCGGATTCGGCGCAGAAGCCCTGGATCGGCCGCAGTTCCGTGATGCGCGAGCCCATGGTGCGCACGATGCGCCAGCCGCCCATCAGCGTGCCCAGCGCCATGGCCGCGTGGCAGCTGATCACCACCCAGAAGGGCACGTGGAACTCCGCCCCCAGCATTCCCTGGGAGTAAAGCAGCACCGCGATCAGCCCCATGGTCTTCTGCGCGTCGTTGCCGCCATGGCCCAGGCTGAACAGGCAGGAGGAGAGGAGCTGCATCACCCGGAAGCGCCGGTCCACCGCGAAGGGCGTGGAGCGGCGCACGGCCCAGGGCGCCCGGGCATAGGGTGGGTAACGCGCCAGGCCGGGCGGCGAAAGGGCGGGATCGCCCGGGATAGACGGTCGCTTGCCCCCTGTTCCCCGGCCGCCTAGCGTCCGCCTCCGCCAGGGAAGGGCTTGCGCCGCCGCTCATGCTGTTCCAGCAGATCCGCCTTTTCGTCGCGGTCACCGAGGCCGGCAGCTTCACCACGGCGGCCCGGGCGCTGAACCTCTCCCAGCCCGCCCTCGGCGCGCAGGCCAAGAATCTGGAGGCGTCGCTGGGCGTGCGGCTGCTGGAGCGGCACTCGCGCGGCATCGCCCTGACGCCGGCCGGGCGGGCCTTCCTGGTGGAAGCGAAGGCCGTGCTGGCCGCGGTGGAACGCGCGCGCGCCGCCGTGGCGCCCTTCGCCGGCCGCAGGGAGATGCCCGTTGTGCTGGGCTTCACCCCCACCTCCGGCCGCACCCTGGTGCCGGACCTGCTGACGGAGGCCGCGCAGCGCCTGCCCGAATTGCGGCTCCAGCTTCGCGCGGGCCTTTCGGACGACCACCGGCGCGGGCTGCTCGCCGCCTCCGACCTCGACGCCGCCTTCTGCTACGACCCCGAGCCGCACGAGGCGCTGCTGATCCACCCGCTCTATGAGGAGGACCTGTTTCTGGTCGGCGCGCCCGGGCTGGTGGACCGTGCCCTCGGCCCGATCCCGCTGGCGGAGGTGGCGCGCCTGCCCCTGATGCTGGAGCAGCGCCCCCACGGGGCCCGGCGCATCATCGAGGAGGCCGCCCGCTCCATCGGTGCCCGGCTGGACGTGGGGCTGGACGTGGAGCCGGCCGAGGTGAAGCGCGCCCTGATCATGCGCCGCGGCCACTGCACCCTGGTGCCCTACGGCCTGTTCATGGAGGAGATCGCGGCCGGGCTGATGGGCGCCCGCCGCGTCGTGGCCCCGCCGATCCACCGGACGCTGGCGCTGGCGATGCGGCGCACCCTGCCGGCTGTGGTGGTGCAGGGGCTGCTGGCGCTGGTGCGCCCGATCGCCCGGCGCAAGATCGAGGAGGGCGCCTGCGGCTGGCGCGCCCCGCCCGCGGGCGGCGGGTGAGGAGGCGCCTTCCCCGGACGGAGGACGGTGCGCCCTAGGCCAGCGGCAGCGCCCAGCCCTCCACCGCCTCCATCAGCGCCAGGTCCGCCCCGCGCGGGCCGATAACCGAGAGGCCGACCGGGCACCCGTCCAGCAGGCCCACCGGCATGGAAACCTGCGGCAGCCCGCCCAGCCCGGCGATGCAGGTCAGCGTCATCGCGCGCGTGCGGAAGGCGTCCAGCTCCGCCGCGGGGGTGGCGAGGCGGGGGGCGATCCCGGGGGCGGTGGGCAGGAGAAGCGCGGTGCCGGGCGTCAGGGCCGCGTCCAGCGCCCGCAGCGCTGCCTGACGCCCGGCCTCGGCGGCCTCTCCCATCTCCCCGGTCAGGCTCGCGGCCCAGGCGAAGCGGTCGCGGATGCCCGGGCCGAAGGCGGGCTCCACCGCCGCCACCCATTCGCCGTGCGTGCGCCAGGCGTCGCGGCCCTGGAGGACGCGGAAATGGCCGAACCAGCCGGACAGTCCCTCCGGCTCCGGCGCCAGCCGGGTGGATTCCACCGGCAAGCGCCCGGCGAGCTGCGCGACGGCCGGCGCCAGGGCCTGCGTCACCGCCTCGCCGGCCAGGGCGAAGGCGTCCTCCAGCCGGAGCAGGCGGGTGATCGGCGCGGCCTGCCCGGCCGGCAGCAGGGCGCGGCCGATCCGGGCGAGCAGCCCGGCCTCCCGCGCGAACCAGCCGACCACGTCGAAGCGCGGCGCCAGCGGCACCAGCCCGCCGACCGGCACGGCGCCATGGGTGGTGCGGATGCCGAAGAGCCCGCAATAGGAAGCCGGGACCCGCACCGAGCCCCCGGTATCGGTGCCCAGGGCCGTGTCCACCGCCCCGCCCGCGACCGCCGAGGCCGAGCCGGAGGAGGAGCCGCCGGGGATGCGCCCGGGCGCGCGCGGATTGGCGGGCGTGCCGTAATGGGCGTTCTCCCCGTTGAGCGAGAAGGCCAGCTCGTCCGTGTGCGTCTTGCCCGAGAGCGTGGCGCCGGCGGCCAGCAGCGTGGCCACGGCATCGGCGTGGCGCGTGGGCACGGGGTGGGTGCGGGCCCAGTCCGGGTTGCCCGCGGCGGTCGGGAAGCCCGCGACGTCGAACAGGTCCTTGGCGGCGAAGGTGATGCCCGAGAGCGGCCCGCCCGGCGCTCCCTCGACACGGGGCTGCGGGCCGGGGGTGAAGGCGTTCAGGGCATCGGTCACGCGGGGGCGCTCCTCGGTGTTGTGGATGGGACGAGCATGGGCAGCGATGAGGCCTGCCATTCGGGGGCACATCCTGCCCCCTCCGGGCGGGCGAGGCAGCCCCGGGCCGCCGGCGGCATCAGGGGACGATGTCGAAGGCGAGGGCGAAGGCCCGGTCCAGCCGGACGGTGCGGTGGTCGGCGGTGTTGGTGTCCGCCAGCTCCAGGTTCAGGAAATCCATGGAGGGTGCGGTGAAGAAGGGCCCCGCATGCCAGGTGCCGCGGTGCAGGGCCAGCGCCGTGCCGCCGGGGATGCGGAAGGCCTCGATCCCCGCCGGGTCGGGCACCGCCGCCGCGTCGCCGGCATCGCCGGGGGAGGCGAGGGCGATGAACCAGTCCTCTCCCCGGGTGGAGGCCAGGCACTGCGTCACGGCGGCGTGGCGCGTGATGGCGGCGACGCGCATCGGCCGGGCGGCGAGGCGCATGATGTAGAGCCGCGGCGTGCCGCGCCCGAGGTCCAGCACGGCATCCGCCGCGCCGAAGGGCATGCCGTCCTCGCCTGGCTCGATCAGCGTGCCGTAGGGGGCGATGGCGGCGGGCGTCGCCGGGCGGGTGGGAAGGGCCTGGATCCTGGTTGCCGTGCCGCTCATGGGGCCTCCGGTGCGGGGTTGGCGCTGTTGACGGGAAGGGGGCGGGCGCCCAGCAAGCCCCGCGCCATTCAGCCGCGCCGCAGGGCGGCCAAGGGCAGCCGCCCGGACTCCTTAAGCCGGTCCAGCACGATGGCAGACCGCACGCGCGCCACGCTTTCATGCGGCAGCAGCACGTCGTTCACCAGCGCCGAAAGGTCCTTCAGCTCCGGCACAACGGCCTTGAGCAGGTAGTCGGCGTCGCCGGTCAGGGCATAGGCCTCCTGCACCTCGTCCATGCGGCTCACCAGTTCCCGGAACCGCTGGGCGTTGTCGCGGCTGTGGGTGGACAGCGTGACCGTGACGAACACCAGCAGCCGCAGCCCGAGCGGTCCCGCCGCCAGCTCCGCGCGGTAGCCCCGGATGGCACCGGCCGCCTCCAGCGCCAGGCGCCGGCGCGAGCACTGGGAGGGGGAAAGGCCGATCCGCTCCCCGATCTGCTGGTTGGTCAGGCGGCCATCCTCCTGCAAGGCGGCGAGGAGGCGGAGGTCGGTCGCATCGAGATCGAGCGCATCGTGCATGAAACCACTATGGCACGCACGCTTCGTGCGGAAAGCCGGGAAGAGGCCGCGCCTTCGCACGCATCGCGCGCGGCAGGCGCACTAGCATCGGCGTCAAGTCAAAGAACCGAGGAGACTTCCATGGGCCCCTTCCCGCACGACGCCCCCCGCGCCGCCATCACCGAGCACAACCCGGCCGGCACCGACGGCTTCGGCTTTGTCGAATACGCCCATCCGGAGCCCGAGAAGCTCCATGCCCTGTTCCGGCAGATGGGCTTCACCGCCGTGGCCCGGCACCGCCGCAAGAAGAGCACCCTCTACCGCCAGGGCGACATCAACTACCTGCTGACCGAGGAGCCCGGCTCGCACGCGGCGGCCTTCGCGGCCGAGCATGGTCCCTGCGTGCCCTCCATGGCCTTCCGCGTGGTGGATGCCCGGCACGCCTACGAGCACGCGATCGCCCGGGGCGCGGAGCCGGCGACGGCGGGCAGGACCCTGGACGTCCCGGCCATCAAGGGCATCGGCGGCAGCTTGCTCTACTTCATCGACCAGTACGGCGAGGGGCGCTCGGCCTATGATGCCGAGTTCGAGTGGCTGGGCGCGCGCGACCCCTGGCCGGTGGGCGCGGGCCTCTATTACATCGACCACCTGACGCACAACGTGTTCCGCGGCCGCATGGACCACTGGTACGACTTCTATGGGCGCATCTTCAACTTCCGCCAGATCCGCTACTTCGACATCAAGGGCGAGTACACGGGCCTGTTCTCCCGCGCGCTGACCAGCCCGGACGGGCGCATCCGCATCCCGCTGAACGAGAGCGCGGACGACGAGAGCCAGATCGAGGAATACCTGCGCGCCTACAAGGGCGAGGGCATCCAGCACATCGCCTGCGGCTGCGACGACATCTACGGCACCATCGAAGGGCTGCGCGAGGCCGGGCTGTCCTTCATGCCGGCGCCGCCCCCCACCTATTACGAGAAGGTGGATAGCCGCCTGCCCGGCCACGGCGAGGACCTGGTGCGCCTGAAGCGGAACGGCATCCTGGTGGATGGCGAGGGCGTGGTGGAGGACCGCAAGGCGCGGCTGCTGCTGCAGATCTTCTCCGGCAACGTCATCGGCCCGGTGTTCTTCGAGTTCATCGAGCGCAAGGGCGACGACGGCTTCGGCGAGGGCAACTTCCGCGCCCTGTTCGAGAGCATCGAGGAGGACCAGGTGCGGCGCGGCGTGCTCTCGGGCGCGCAGGCGGCGGAGTAGCGCCGGCGGCCTTTCGCGGGGTGGACCCTGCCACCCCGCGAAAGCGGTTCACTCGATGAGGATGCTGGCGCGCTCGGCCACGCGCTTCCACTTCGCCTGCTCATCGCGGATGAAGGCGGCGAAGGCCTCCGGTCCATCCGCGACGGGCGTCATGCCCTGGTCCGAGAAGCGCGCGCGCAGGGCGGGGTCCGCCATGCCCTCGGCGAAACCCTCGTGCAGCGCCTGCACGATCGGCGCCGGCGTTCCAGCGGGGGCCAGGATGCCGCCGGAGCCGAAAACCGCGTAGCCCGCGATCCCCGCCGCCTCGGCCACGGTGGGCGCATCCGGCACCTGCGCCGAGCGCGCGGGGGAACTGACGGCCAGCACGCGGAGCTTGCCGTCCCGCACCAGCGGCAGGGCGGAGGCGAAGCTTTCCATGACGAAGCCCAGCGAGCCCCCCATCAGGTCGGCCAGCGCCGGCCCCGCGCCGCGATAGGGAACGTGCTGCGCCGTGGCGCCGACGCCCTGCAGGAACAGTTCCGCCGCCATGTGCTGGGTGGAGCCGGGACCGCTGGAGCCGAAGCTGACGCCACCGGCCTTCAGCCGGCGCACCAGCGCCGCCACGTCGCGCGGGCCGTCGGGCGGCACGACGAGCATCAGCGGCCCCTCGAAGATGCGGATGACGGGCAGGAAGTCGCGCTCGGCGTCATAGGGCATGTTCCGCATGATCGCCGGATTGATGGCCAGGGTGGCCAGGCTGCCGAAGCCCAGCGTGTAGCCGTCCGGCACGGCGCGGGCGACGGCCTGCATTCCGATGGTGCCCCCGGCGCCGGCGCGGTTCTCCGTCACCACGCGGTTGGCGCGGAAGCGCCCCTCGGAAACCCGGTCCGCCAGCAGGCGGCAGAAGATGTCGTTCGCCTGCCCCGGCGGGAAGGGCACGATGATGCGGATGGGGCGGGACGGAAAGGATTGCGCCCGCGCGCGGGATGCCGCGAAGGGCGCCATGGCCAGGATCAGCTTCGCCGCGGCGCGGCGGGACAGGGTGGTCATTCTTGGTTCCTCCGGTTCCTTCTCGCCCGCCTCACTCGGCGGCCATCGCTGGCGCGGCCTCGGCGTGCAGCGTGCCGTCGGCCAGCAGCGCGGCGATCTCGGCCTCGCCCAGACCCGCCTCGCGCGCGATCTCCAGCCCGTGCTCGCCGGGGCGCGGCGGCTGGCGGCGCAGCGCGGTGCGGGCGCCGCCCATCAGCACGGGCAGGGCGGGGATGCCGGCCACGGGCATGGCGGGGGTCGCGGCCGCGGCGCCGGCCATCTCCACCGGCATCAGCCCGCCCGAGGCCAGCAGGTGCGGGTCCTCGAACAGGTCGGCGGGCTTGGCGATGGGCGCGAAGGGAAGGCCCAGCGCCTCGCAGCGCGCCATCAGCTCGGCCGGGGGAATGGCGCGGAAAACCGCGGCCACCCGCGCGCCGATCCGCGGCCGCGCGGCGGCGAGCGCCGTCATGCTGGCGAGGGCCGGATCGGCCAGCATGTCGTCCAGCCCGAACTCCCGGCAGAAGCCCTGCCACTGCGTGGTGGTCACCGCGCCGACGAAGACCTGCCGCCCGGGCTCGGCGCTGTCGAACACGTCGTAGAGCGGCCAGGGCTTGGGCATCGACTTGTCGCCGAACGGGACGGGGTCGCGCCCGGTGATGGCGGCGCCGGCCATGTGCTGGGCCACCAGCATCATGTTCGTCTCGAACAGGCCGGACTGCACGGGGCCGCCGCGCCCGGTGGCCTCGCGCTCCCGCAGGGCGGCCAGCACGGCGACGGCGCCAAAGACGCCGCCCAGGATGTCGTTGATCGAGGTGCCCGCGCGCAGCGGCTGGCCGGGCGGGCCCGTCATGTAGGCCAGCCCCCCCATCATCTGCACGACCTCGTCCAGCGCCGCGCGGTTCTCGTAGGGGCCGGGCAGGAAGCCCTTGCAGGAAAGATGGACAAGGCGCGGGTTGCCCGCGGACAGCGCCTCGTAACCCAGGCCGAGCTTGTCCATGGCGCCCGGGCGGAAGTTCTCCAGCACCACGTCTGCCCCGGCAGCCAGGCGCTTCACCAGCGCCAGGCCCGCGGGCTTCTTCAGGTCCAGGCAGAGGGAGCGCTTGTTGCGGTTGAAGGTGGGAAAGAAGCCGATGGCGGCGCCGGTCAGGCGGCGCGTGTTGTCGCCGCCGGGGGCGGGCTCGATCTTGATCACGTCGGCGCCGAGATCGGCCAGCACCATGCCGGCGGTCGGGCCCATGACCATGTGGCTGAACTCGATCACCCGCAGACCCGCGAGCGGCAGCGGGTGCGGGGTGGTGGTGGCGGCGGGTTTCGCCGCCCTGGCCGGGCGGAAGGTGCGCGGCACCCCCGCGGCGGCGATGCGCCCGTGGAGCGGCTCGTCCGGCAGACCTTCCCGCAGGGCCGCGCGCGCCGCGATCAGGGCGGGCAGGTCGATGCCGGTGTCGTGCCCCTCGGATTCCAGCATGTGGACGAGGTCCTCGGTGCAGGCATTGCCCACCGAGCCCGGCGCGAAGGGGCAGCCGCCGAGGCCGCCCAGCGCCGCGTCGAAGCCGCGCACCCCGTCCTCCAGCGCGGCGAGCGCGTTGGCCAGCGCCGTGCCGAGGGTGTCGTGCAGGTGCAGGTTGCCGAAGCGCTCCGCCCCCACCTCCGCCCGCACCGCGCGCACGAGGCGCCGGACCTGGGACGGGGTGGCGTAGCCCAGCGTATCCGCCAGGGCCACCGAATCCGCCCCCGCCCTTGCCAGCGCCGCGGCCAGCGCCACCACCTCGCCTTCCGGCACCTCGCCCTGGAGGGAGCAGCCGAAGGCGGTGGAGATGCCCGCCTCGATGCGGGGGCGCGCGCCGCCGAGGCCGCGGGCCCATTCCACCGCGCGCGCCACCTCGGCGACCTGCTCGGCGCGGGCGCGGCGGACATTGGCGCGGCTATGCGCCTCGGAGGCGGAGACGGGGATGACGATGGACTGCGCCCCGGCCGCGGCGGCGTTCTGCGCCCCCCGGAGGTTGGGGGCCAGCGCCACCACGCGCAGCGCGGGATGGGCGGCGCGCACCGCCCGCACCACCTCCGCCGCATCGGCCATCTGGGGCATGGCGGCGGGCGGCACGAAGCTCGCCACCTCCATCTCCCGCACGCCCGCCGCCACCATGGCGGCGATCCATCGGAGCTTGGCCGCCGTCGGCATGACGGCCCTGGCCATCTGGAGCCCGTCGCGCGGGCCCACCTCTCGCACGGTGAGCATGAGCTGATCCTGTGACGCTTCCCTGGCACGTCTCTAGCGTTCGCCGGAACGGCGGGAGAATCGCTATTCCGCGCGGGCAGCGTCCGTATGCGGCGAACGCTCCTTTTCCGTGTCGTGCAGCAGGTGGGCGGCGAGAAGCCGGGCGGGGGCGGGGAGGAGCCCGGCCGGGCGGGCCACCAGCCGCAGGCGGCGCCGGGCCCAGGATTCCGCCAGGGGAACGCAGAACAGGCCGAGTGCCGTCTCGTAGGGCCGCGCCACACCCTCGGGCATGATGGCCAGGCCGTGTCCGGCGGCCACCAGGCGCCGGCTGGTATCCGTGCCTGCGACGCGGAAGCGGTAGGGCAGGGGGCGGCCACGCCGCTGCGCCTGCTCCTCCAGGAGCAGGGCCAGGGCGCCGCTCTCCACCGCGCCGATCATGGGGTGGTCCAGCACCGCGTCGAAGCGCAGCGGGGCCGCACCGGCCAGCGGATGCCCGGCGGGCAGCACCACCAGCAGGCGGTCGTGGCGCCAGGGATGCCCTTCCAGCCCCGCGGGCAACGGGCCCTCGCTGGTGACGATGCCGAGGTCGGCCCGGCCTTGCATCAGGTCCTGGAGGATGCGGAGGCTGGTTTCCTCGCCCAGCTCCACCCGGATGCCGGGCCTGGCGCGCGCGAACTCCGCCAGGGCTTCCGGCAGGGGGTGGCCGGCGATGCAGGAGGCGGTGGCGTGCAGACGCACCCGGCCGAGCCCCCCCGCCGCCAGGGCCCGCAGGTCGTCGGTCAGCCGCGCCAGCGAGCCGAAGGCCGCGTGGCCGTGCCGGGCCAAAAGCTCCCCGGCCTCGGTCAGGCGAACGCCGCGCGGGCCGCGCTCGATCAACGGCAGGCCGCACTCGGCCTCCAGCGCCTGGAGCCGCTTGGCGGCGGCCGAGGTGGCGATGCCGCAGCGGGCGGCGGCGCGGGTGATGGAGCCAAGCTCGGCGGCGGCCAGCAGGATGCGCAGCGTCACCCAGTCCGGCGTCACCATCCCTCGGGCCTCTCTCCTTGCCGCGCAGGGTTAGCACGGCCGGCCCCGGGTTGCGGCAGGGGCCGGAGCGGCCGGATACTGCGGCCGCCTTCTTCGGGGAACCCGCCGATGCCTCCGCGCCGCTCCCTTCTCGCCCTGTCCCTGGCCGTGCTCACGGCCCGCACGGTCCGCGCCGCGGTTGAATGGCGCATCGCCACCGAATACCCGGCCAGCGCCATGCCCGGTGAGGGCATCGCCCATTTCGCCGCGGGCGCGACGCGCCTCGCGGCCGGCGGGCTGGTGGTCTCGCCGGCCTTCGACGCGCCGGACGGCCTGCGCTCCGCCGCCATGATCCGCGCCGCCAGGGATGGCCGGGTGGAGGCCTCGGACGCCTTCACGGGGGCACTGGCCGCGGAGGGCGCGATCTTCCAGCTTTCCGCGCTGCCCTTTCTCACCGCCTCGGGCGAGGACACCGCGCGCCTGCTGCGCGCCGCGCGCCCCGCCTATGCTGCCGCCCTGGAGGCGCGCGGCGTGACGCTGCTCTACGCCACGCCCTGGCCGGCCACCGGCCTTTGGTCCCGCAATCCCGTTCCGGGGCCTGAGGGGCTGCGTGGCCTGAAGATACGCACCTATGATGCGGCGAGCACCGCGGTGATGCGCGAGGCCGGGGCGGCGCCCGCCCAGATTTCCTTCGCCGACGCCATGCCGCGGCTTCGGTCGGGGGAGCTGGACGCCGTGCTGTCCTCCGGGGATGGAGGGGCCGGAGCGCGGTTGTGGGAGGTGCTGCCCCACTTCACGGCGCTCGACTACGCCTCGCCCCTGAGCCTTGCCTTCTGCAACACGGCCGCCCTTCGGTCCCTGCCGGAGGCGGTGCGGGAGGCCGTGGCACGTGCGGGGCGGGATACGGAGGCGCGCCAGTTCCAGGCCATCGCCACGCGCCTGGCGGAGAACGAGGCACGGATGCGCGCCAACGGCGTTATCCTGGCCAGCGGTGCGCCGCTGCGTGCCGCGCTGACGGCCGCCGCCGCGCCGGTGCTGGCGGATTGGTCCGCCCGCGCGGGGGAGGAAGGACGGGCGATCCTGGCCGCCTACCGCGCCGGCTGAGGAAAGGACGCGCCCGATGGGATTGCTCGTGGACGGCCAGTGGCAGGACCGCTGGTACGACACCAAGGCCAGCGGCGGTCGCTTTGTCCGCAAGGACAGCGCCTTCCGCAACTGGGTGACGCCGGATGGCAGCCCTGGCCCGACCGGCGAGGGTGGCTTCGCGGCGGAGCCGGGCCGCTACCACCTTTATGTCTCGCTCGCCTGCCCCTGGGCGCACCGCGCGCTGATCATGCGCGCGCGCAAGGGATTGCAGGACGCGATCGGACTGTCGGTGGTCCACTGGCACATGGGCGACAAGGGCTGGACCTTCGAGGAGGGGCCGGGCGTCATCCCGGACAGCGTCAACGGCGCGGAGTTCCTGCATCAGGTCTACACCGCCGCCGAGCCGCGCTACACGGGGCGGGTGACGGTGCCCGTGCTGTGGGACAAGCGGCGCGGCCGGATCGTGAACAACGAATCCGCCGAGATCATCCGGATGCTGGACCACGCCTTCGAAGGACCCGGCGACCATTATCCGGAGGCACTGCGCGCCGGGATCGATGAACTGAACGCCACGATCTACGACACCCTGAACAATGGCGTGTACAAGGCCGGCTTCGCGACGGCGCAGGAGGCCTACGAGGACGCCGTGCGCCCGCTGTTCGAGACGCTGGACCGCCTGGACGCGCGCTTGTCCTCCCAGCGCTACCTGATGGGGGAGCGGCTGACCGAGGCGGATATCCGGCTCTTCACGACGCTCGTGCGCTTCGATGCGGTGTATCACGGCCACTTCAAATGCAACCTGCGGCAGATCGCGGAGTATCCGGCGCTGTTTCCTTACCTGCGCGACCTGTTCCAGTCACCGGGCTTCGGCGAGACCTGCGACTTCGGCCATATCAAGGGGCATTATTACGGAAGCCATCCCACCATCAACCCGACCGGCATCGTGCCGCTCGGGCCGGTGCAGGACCTGAACGCGCCGCACGGGCGGGGACGCTGAGGAAACCCCGCCGCCCGTGCACGGGTCAGTACCGCTTGTAGGGCAGGAACTTGCCGGACATCGTGATCCGGACACGGTCTCCCTTCTGGTCGGGCTGGCGCTCCAGCTTCATGTCGTAATCGATGGCCGACATGATGCCGTCGCCGAACTCCTCGTGGATCATCTCCTTCCACGTGGTGCCGTAGACGAGGATCAACTCGTAGAAGCGGTAGATCAGCGGGTCCGTCGGCGGCAGGGGCTGGGCGCCGCGATAGGGGATCTCGCAGAGCGTCGCCTGCTCCTCCTCGTCCAGCCCGAAAAGGTCGGCGATGCCCTGGGCATGGTGCGGCTCGGCGCTCATCTGGCCCATGCAGAGGGCGCAGGTCCAGACCGGGCTCATGCCGATGCGGTCGGCAACCTCCGTCCACTTGAGGCCCTGCTTCTTCTTGATCCGGAGGATCTTGCGGCCGAGTTCGGTCTTCGCGTCGTTCATCATGGCTCTCTAGGCGGCGGGTTGGGTGATCGGCGGCGTGCGGGGCGTCCAGCCGGCGGGCGGTGCCTTCGCGTCGAAGCGGCTGCTGCGCGTCAGCAGGAAATCCAGGATGTGGTCGCGCAGCGGGTGGTAGCCGGGCATGTGGTGCAGGTTCGCGCGGGTGCGCGGGCGGGGCAGGGTGTTCACCACCACCTCCGCGATGCGGGCGCCGGGGCCGTTGGACATGAGCAGGATGCGGTCGGCCAGCAGGATGGCCTCGTCCACGTCGTGGGTGATCATGAAGGCGGTCTGGCTGGCTTCCGCCACCAGCCGCGCGACCTCGTCCTGCAGCGCGCCGCGGGTGAGGGCGTCCAGCGCCGAGAAGGGTTCGTCCATCAGCATCATCTTGGGCGCGAGGGCGAAGGCGCGGGCGATGCCGACGCGCTGCTTCATGCCGCCCGAAAGCTGCGCGGGCTTCCTGTCCGCCGCATGCGCCAGGTTGACGCGGGCCAGCGCCAGCCCGGCCGCCTCCTCGCACCGGGCGCGGGACCATCTCGGGTTGCGGCATGACAGCGCGAAGGCGACGTTGCCCGCCGCCGTCAGCCAGGGCATGAGCGCATGCCCCTGGAAGATCACGGCGCGGTCGAGCGAGGGACCGGTGACCTCCTTGCCGTCCACAACGAGAACGCCGCCATCCGGCGGCTCCAGCCCGGCCAGGATGTTCAGGATGGTGGTCTTGCCGCATCCCGAATGGCCGACGAGGCAGACGAACTCGCCGCGGCCGATGCCGAACCACACATCCTCGAACACCGCGACGGCGCCGTAGCGGCGCGCGATGCCCTCCACGCTGGCATAGGGGCGGGCGGCGGGCGGCGATGCGGGCTCGGCGAGGCGAAGGCCGGGGGCGGTGCCCATGGCGTCACTCCGCATAGGACACCGCCCGGGCGGCGATGCCCAGCAGCCGGTCCAGCACCAGCCCCACCACGCCGATCAGCAGGATGGCGATGATGATGTCGGCGATGGAGAGGTTGTTCCACTGGTTCCACAGCCAGTAGCCGATGCCGGTGCCGCCCACGAGCATCTCTGCCGCGACGATCACCAGCCAGGCGATGCCGAGCGAGATGCGCATGCCCGTCAGGATGGTGGGCGCGGCCGCCGGCAGGATCACGCGGATGGCGGTGCGCCAGCCCCCCGCCTCCAGCGTGCGGGCAACGTTCAGCCATTCCTTGCGGACGCCCGCCACGCCGAAGGCGGTGTTGAGCAGCATGGGCCAGATGGAACAGATGAAGATGACGAAGATCGCGCTGATCGAGCTGTCCTTGATCGAGTAGAGCGCGAGCGGCATCCAGGCCAGCGGCGAGACCGGGCGCAGCACCTGGATGAAGGGGTTCAGCGCGCCGTAGAGCAGGGGCGACATGCCGATGAGAAAGCCGAGGGGGATGGCGACGAGGCAGGCGAGGCCGAAGCCCATGGCCACGCGGCCGATGGAATGGGCGAGCTGGATGCCGATGCCCTGGTCGTTGGAGCCGCGCACGTAGAAGGGGTCGCGCAACAGCTCCCAGAGGCGCCGCGCGACCTCGCCCGGTCCCGGCATGGGCGTGGCGTTGCCCTGCTGCGCCGCCTGCCCGAGGAGTGCCGCGTATTCGGGGTCCACCACAGCCGTGCCGCCGCCCGCTGGCCGCACCGCCAGCTCCCAGGCGCCGAGGAAGAGCGCCAGGAGCACGAGCGAGAGCAGGGCGGATTTCCACCCGGGAACAGGTCTGCCCAAGGTGTTCAGCTCCGCCGGATGGTCTGGCTGGCGAGATAGGCTTCGGGCTGGGAGGGATCGAAGCGCTTGCCGTAGATGGTCACGGGGCGCATCGGCTCGGCCGGCACGGGTATCCCCTGCTCGCGCATGGCCCGCCCGGCCTCCGTGGCGAGGAAGACCTGGGACGCCACGCCCGCATAGTCGAGGTCGCCGCGGATCTGCCCCCAGCGCTTCATCTGCGTCAGGATCCAGACCGCCATGGTGCCGTAGGGGAAGGGGTCAAAGCCGATGCGGTCGGGCACGCGCTGCACGCGGCCGAGGCCGTCCGCGAAGGTGCCGGTCAGCACCTGCTCCACCACCGTGACGGGCTGGTTGAGGTAGTTCTGGGCGGCGATGGCGCCGGCCACCTCCTTGCGGTTCTCGGGCCTGGCCACGTAGGCCGTGGCTTCCACGATGGAGCGCATCAGGGCGGCGAAGGTGTTCGGCGCCTCCGCGGGCATGGCGCGCGGCACGGCGAAGGCGCAGCAGGGGTGGCCGTCCCACATCTCCTTCGTCAGCACGTGCAGGAAGCCCACGCCGTCGAAGACCGCGCGCTGGTTGAAGGGATCCGGGCCCAGGAAGCCGTCGATGTTGTCGGCGCGAAGATTGGCGACCATCTCGGCCGGCGGGACCGCGCGGATCGTCACGTCGCGGTCGGGGTCGATGCCGTTCTCGGCGAGATATCCGCGGAGCAGGTAGTTGTGCATGGAGTAGTCGAAGGGAATGGCGAAGCGGAACCCGCGCCAGTCCTTCGGGTCGCGCTTCTCCTTGTGCTTGCTGCCCAGCGTGATGGCCTGCCCGTTGGTGTTCTCGATGGCCGCGACTGACCAGGCCACCGGGGCCGCGACGCCCGCTCCCATGCTCATCGCCAGCGGCATGGGGGAGAGCATGTGGCTCGCGTCGTATTCCCGCGCGATGGCCTTGTCGCGGATCACGGCCCAGCCGGCGGTGCGGATGACTTCCACGTTGAGGTTGTTGCGGCTGTAGAAGCCCATCGGGTGGGCCATGATGATCGGCGTCGCGCAGGTGATGGGAATGAAGCCGACCTTCAGGTCGCGCTTCTCGGGCGTGCCCGGGGCTTGCGCCAAGGCCTCCCGTGCGGAGGCCAGCGGCAGCACGCGGTCCAGCGCCGCCAGCACAGTGGCGGCGCCCACGGCCTGCAGCAGGGCGCGGCGCGTCGCCGCCCCGGGGAAAACCGCGCGCAGCACGGCGCGCTGCGCCGCCTCGCCCATCGCGCCCGTGCCATCCGCCACGGCGGCATCGCAGAGAAGATCGCTGCCGTGCCGCCCGCAGGCGCAACCGGGGAGATGTCGGGAAGGCGGCTGGCTCATGCGCGGTTGTCTCCGTGAGGGATCAGGCGGTGGCTGGTGATGGCGACCAGGGCAGGCCGCTCTCGACGGGAAGGCTTTCGTCACGGCTCCATTCGTTCCATGAGCCGAAATAGAGCCGCACGTCCTCGACCCCCGCGGCCTTCAGCGCGACCAGCGTGTTGGAGGCACGGGCGCCCTTGAAGCAGTAGAGATAAACAGGGGTCTTCGGCGTGATGCCGACGGAGTGGCACTCCGCCAGGATCTCGTCCGCCGACTTGAAGGTCGGACCGCCGGCGGAAGGCTTCATCAGCCGGTACCACTCGATCCATCTCGCGCCGGGGATGCGCCCTTTGCGCGGGCAGAAGTCGGGGCCGTAAGGGGAGGAGGAGGCGCCGATCCACTCGTCGGCGTCGCGCACGTCGAGCTTGACGATGGAGGGGTCATCCAGCGAGGCCAGCATCGTGTCCCGGTCGATCATCCAGGCCGTGCCGGTGTCCACCACCGGAAAGGCTTTGGGCCCGGGCATGGAGGCCGCGGCCGTCACCGCGCCGCCGGCCGCCTTCCAGGCCGCGAAGCCGCCCAGCAGCACGGTGGCGTCGGGATAGCCGAGGAACTTCAGCAGGAACCAGCCGCGGCAGGACTGGCCGAAGCCGGAGTTCATGCTCTCCTCGTAAAGCACCGCCGTCTCCGCGCCGCCGAGCCCGGCCGCGCCGAAGCCCTCCGCGAACTTGCCGCGCAGCGCCTCCATCCCCTCGGCGGAGGAGGTGGCGAGATAGGTGAAGATGTCGTGCAGGTTGACCGCGCCCGGGATGTGCCCGGCGGCGAAGGCTTCGGGGGACCTCGTGTCGATCAGCACCGTGCCGGGCTTCCCCAGCATGTCGGACAGCTCGGACGGGGAAAGCAGGACCTTCTCGCTCACGATACGTCTCCGTTGCTGAGGTGGATGCTAGTTCCGGGCCATTCCGGCGAGTTCCTGCCGGAGGTGGCGGACGGAGGGGGTGATGATGGCGACGAAGACCCCCTCCCGCTGCCGGCGGTGCACGCCGGAGCCGATGAGGTAGCCGCGGGCGCCGGCGTGCAGCACGGCGGATTGCGTGGCGGCCAGGGTCAGCTCGCTCACCGCCAGCCGGGCCTCGAGAACGCGCCGCATGTAGTCGTCCGATGGGTCGTGCGGCGTGGCGGCCAGTGCCGCCACCGTGTCGCGCAGGGCGGCGGCGCGGTCACACAGTTCCGCGGGCCCGTCCGGCAGGAAGCGGTTGCTCGACCCGCTGCCGGTTCCGGGCCGCTGCATCGCCTCGATGCAGCCCTCGATCACGCCGAAGCCCATGCCGGTCTGCAACAGGATGAAGCCGGGGCGGATGCGCCTGGCCATGCCGCCCAGCGGGTCGGCCAGCAGGTCCTCCTCGGGGATGAAGGCGTCCCGGAAGCGGATGCCGAAGGTGCCGGTGCCTTCCAGCGCCACGAAATGCGCGCTCTGCCGGATGCTCACCCCGTTCGCGCCGCAGGTGAACAGGCCCATCACCTTGTGGGCCGGGTCGTCGGCGGCCTGGAAGATGGTGCCGAAGACATGGCCTTCGCCGAGATTGGACACCCAGGGCAGCACCCCGTTCACCCGCCAGCCGCCGGGCACCTTCTTGCCCTGGAGGTTGAAGGGCTCGATGCCCGAGAGCGCCTTGACGGGGTTGGACAGGCCCGTCGCGCCCATCAGCGCGGCGCTTGCGACGCCGCCCTGCAGGCGCTCGCGCAGGGCGGCGTTCGCGGTGTTCTCCAGGTACCAGCCGCAGGCGTCCTGGCACCAGGCGCAGAAGGCGGAGGACATGCAGGCCGATCCGATCGCGGCCATGGCCTCGATCGCGGCCCAGAGGTCAGCCCTGGCCAGGGGCGTGTGCCCTGCCAGGTGCAGCGCGAAGGCGCCGTCCGCGCCGAAGCCCTGGAGCGTGGCCAGGGGGTAGTGGCCTTCCCGGTCGATCCGGTCGGCCTCCGGTTTCAACTCGTTGGAAACGCGCCGGCGCACCCGCTCCAGGACGGACGCCGTGCCGGTTCCGCGGAGAACGGGGCCGGCGCCGTCCATCAGGCGGCCTTCACGTCGAGGGCGACGGGCTTGGTGAAGGTGTTGGCCACGGGCGACCACACCGCCGCATGGGCGATCAGCGCGTCCAGTTCCTCCTTCGGCGCATCGGCGTCCAGGTGCACCTTGGCGCGAACCGCCTCGAAGCCCACGGGCTTGGGCGAGGTGTCGCCCGTGCCCCAGACGGCCGTGATGTTGATGTCCGCCTCGAGTTCAACCTCCAGGCTGCGCACCGTGATGCCGCGGGCCACGGCGTTGGCGTGGATGCCGACCGCGAGGCAGGAGCCGAGCGCGGCCAGGGCCGCCTCCGAGGGGTTCGGCGCTGTGTCGTCGCCCAGCAGGGCCGGCGGCTCGTCCACGACATGGGGCGGCAGGTTGCGGATCATGTTGAGGTGCCGGAAGCGGCCCTCGGCCACCGTGCGGCATTTCAGGGTCTTGATGGCGGCGGGGTCGGCGCGGCCCCTGGCGATCAGGCCCTCCAGTCCATCCTTGTCGATGGGCGTGAGGCAGGAGGTGAGGGCGGTGGCGGGCTGGGCGCTCATGGGGGCTCTCTCCGTCGCGGAATGCCGCCTGCCAGCCGTGACACTTCCGGCGAGTTAGACAGAACGGTCAGTCTGGATGGAGCAACGGGCGTGCCAGCCACCGGAAGCCCTCGCCTGCCCCATTCCGATGCGGCATGATGCAGGCGATACGGCCGCCTTCCCTGGGATCAAGGGGCCTGCCGGACCATCACCCTCCGGGACTGCCCCCTTCCTGGGCAGTCCCTGCGCCAGACAGGAGCAGTCTCATCGCGTCCAAGGCCGGGACCGCCGTGCCCCTTCCTCCACCCGAAGCAACCGCCCCGCACGAGCGGATCATCGCCGTGGCCCGCGAGATGTTCTGCCGCGACGGCATCCATGCCACCGGCGTGGACCGCATCCTGGCCGCCGCGGGCGCCTCCAAGATGACGCTTTATGCGCGCTTCGGCTCCAAGGAAGCCCTGGTGCGCGCCGCGTTGCGGCAGGAAGGTGAGGTCTGGCGAGAGGCCTTCGCCGCCGAGGTGAGGGGGGCCTCGGACGACCCGCAGGCGCGGCTGCGCGGCATCATTCCCGCCCTGTCCGGCTGGTTCGGCGGTGGCCGCTTCTATGGCTGCGCCTTCATCAACGCGGTGGCCGAGCACACCAAGGGCGAGGCCTGGCTGCGCGAGCTGGCCGGCGAGCACCAGCGCGCCTGCCTGGACTTCCTGGAGGGGCTGGTGCGCGAAGCCGGCTATGCCGCGCCCGCTGATTTCGCCCGCCAGCTGCTGTTGCTGATCGACGGCACCGTGGCCGCCCTGATGGTCAGCGGAGACGAAGGGGTGCTGCGTGTGGCGGCCCGCACCCTGGACGCGCTGCTCGCGGTCGAGGAACGTGCGCCCGCCTGACCTTCGGGCCTGTGTCCCCACCCAAGGAGAACGCGATGATCGTGGACCTGCGGATTTATACCTGCGCGCCCAACCGCATGGCCGAGTTCGTGAAGCTGTACGAAACCATGGCCTGGGAAATCCAGAAGAAGTATCTCGGCCGCTGCCTCGGCTGGTACACGACGGTGGAGGGGCCGCTCAACCGCGTTGTCCACCTCTGGGCTTATGACAGCCAGGCGGACCGCGAGCAGCGCCGCGCCGCCATGGCCGCCGATCCCGGCTTCCAGGCCTATCTCGCCAAGGCGGCGGAGCTTGGCGTGCTGCAGGAGATGCAGAACCGGATCGTCGCGCCGACGGCCTTCTTCAAGGCCTATTCCGAGCAGACGTGAGGAACGCCGGGGGAGGTGAGCTCCCCCGGCGTCCGTTCCCAGGGGGAACAGCGGCGAGGCCGGGATGGTCCTCCCGGCCTCGCTTCCACCATCATCCCCTCAGGGCGTTGGCGATCCGGTCGAGGAGACCCTCGCCACGCTTCGCCGCATAGCGGCGCTGCCGTTCCGCCTCGTGCCGCGCCCGCCCGAACAGGCTCCATCCGGTGTCGCGCGCGTCCTCATAGGCATCCTCGCCCCGGTCGCGGGCACGGCCGAACAGGCTCCATCCCGTGTCCCGCGCGTCCTCCGCCGTGTCGCGGCCGCGCTTGAACAGGCTCCAGCCCCGGTCGCGCGCGTCGTCGTACAGGTCCTCGCTCCCGCCGCGCGCCGACTTGTAGAAGGAACGCCCACGGCTGCGCGCCTCGTCGTACAGGTCCGATCCGCGCTCGCGCGCATCGTCATAGGTGGAGGCGGCGTAGCGGCTGGCACGGTCGGCGAAGCGGCCGCCCTCCTTGCGCGCGCTCCTGAGGTAGGGCCGCGCCTCCTTCTCGGCGTAGCCGACAGCGCGGCCGGCGATCCGGCTCGCCTCGTGCCCGAGGCTGCCGATGCCGTGCCGCGCCTCGTGCCCCAGTGAGCCGATGCCGCGGCGAACCTCGCTCCCCAGTGAGCCGATCCCGCGCCGGGCGCGGTCGGCGAAGCGCTCGGGCAGGGGCTTGGAGCGGCGCAGCGTGTACATGCCGAAGGCGGCGCCGGCGAGCAGGGCGGCGGCGCCCACCATGATTCCGGCCGGGCCGAGCGGGTTCATCTGCGCTTCCAGCAGGAAGGAGGTGCGCCGCGGCGGGGGACCGGAAAGGGAGGAGGTCTCGGCCAGGTCTTCACGCGCGTCATAGAGATTGTCGCGCCGCTCGGCCCGTCCGGGCTCGTTGCTCGATTGGCTCGGCTTGGCGATCTTGCTCATGATCAGGTCCGTCAGCTTGGGGGCGAGGCGCCCGATGGCGGAAACCGCGAGCCCGCCGGCGCCGACCACGAGGTCGCGCACCTGGTGCTCGCAGGCGTAGAGGATGGCGCGCGCCACCACGCGCGGGTGGTAGCTCGGCGGCGGGTTGCGCGTGCCCGTCGTGCCCAGGAGGTTGCGGGCATGCTCCATATAGGGCGTGTCGATCGGGCCGGGCTTGATGAGCGTCACGCTGATCGGGTAGCCCTCGGCCAGGAATTCCGTGCGGAAGGCCTCGGTCACGCCCTTGATGGCGAACTTCGAGGCCGAGTAGGGCCCCTGAAGCGCCATGGAGCGGTCGGACAGCACGCTGCCGGTGTTGACGATGGCGCCGCCCTTGCCTTTGAGGTGGCGGGCGGCGACCAGGGTGCCGTGCACGATGCCCCAGTAGTTCACGTCGAACAGGCGGCGCTGGTCTTCCAGCGGCACGTCCTCCAGCGAGCCGAAGATGGCGACGCCGGCATTGTTGCACCAGGAATCGAAGCCGCCGAAGGCGGTGATGGCGGCGGCGCTGATCGCCTCCACCTGGGCCATGTCGGCCACGTCGGTCACGACCGGTTCGGCGCGGCCTCCCTTGGCGCGGATCTCGGCGGCCAGCGCGTTCAGCGCGTCCTCGTTGCGTGCGGCGATCACCACGGCCGCGCCCCGGTCGGCGGCCATGCGGGCGGTGGCGAGGCCGATGCCGGAGGTGGCGCCGGTGATGACGATCACCTGCTCCGATAGGGGCTTCAGCTTGGGTGCGGGCATGGGGGGGTCCTCGGCATTGCGGGGTCTCAACGACGCAGGCCTCCCATGGTTTTGCCCGGTGTTCCCCGCAGTTGCCCCGTGCCGATCCCTCCTTGTCCCCTCCCTGCCGACCCAGCGCGATGACGCCGGTGCGAAGGGAGCCGGGTGGTGCCCGGCGCCCTTCCTTCCCGGCGGCCTTGGCGGGCCCGCAACTAGCCCGCGAAATTGGCCGCGATGCGCTGCTGCAGGTAGTCGTGGGCCGTGATCGGCTCGAACCGCCCGCTCGCGCTGCGGATCACCGCGTCCTTGTTCGCCTGGCAGAAGAAGGGCAGCGAGTAGCGCGGGCCGAGATACTCGTCGGCGCGCGGCATCCGCACCCGGTGCAGGGTGGACTGAAGCTGGTCGTCGCTCCAGCGCATCAGCATGTCGCCGATGTTGCAGGTGATCACGCCCGGCAGGGGCGGCACGTCGGTCCAGGCCAGTTCGCCCGTGACTTCCTTCCCGGGGCAGAGCTGAAGGCCGCCCTGTCCGGTGCGCTGGTGCAGCAGGGTGAGGCAGTCGTAGTCGGTGTGCGCGCCCGCGCGCCAACCTGTGAAGTCCTCGGGCTTGGCATTCTCCATCGCCATGTAGTGGATCATCCGAAGCGTGGACTGGTACTCGGGCGAGGTCGGGTCGTGCGCCTCGGTGAAGAAGTCCGGCGGGAAGCCGAGCTTGAGGGCGAAGCAGGAGAGCACCTTCATCCCCAGTGCCCAGTTGGCGCGCTCGAAGGCCAGCATCACCGCCTTGAAGCCCGGAAGTTCATCGCCCGAAGGCCAGAGGCCCTTCATGCGCGGCACGGTGATCTGGAAGGATTCCTTGTTGTCGGGGGTGCCGGTGGAAGGGCGGACCTGTGTCTTGTATTCCCAGCCGGTGTTGGTGCCGCGTAGCATGGGCAGCTTCGCCTTGCTCTCCATCGGCAGGTTGAAGAACTTCGCGCAAAGGTCGAAGGCCTCGTCGATCTGGTCCTGGGTGATGCCGTGGTTGACGAGCTGGAAGAAGCCGGTGTCGGTGGAGGCGGCCCAGAGCTGGTCGGCGATCTCGGCCTTGCGCGCCTCGAAGTTGCCCATGTCGATCCGGGGGACCTTGCGTTCCTTCGTGGTGCCCATGCCCCCGAAGGTCTTCTCGCGGTTCAGTTCTTCCAGGCCGTAGCTCTGCTGGGTGGCGCTCATCTTAACTCTCCTCGGTCAGGGGAAGCGGCCGCGGCCTGCCTCCGGTTGAAGGAGCAATGTCCGGCCCGGAAGGGGTTGTGCCCCGGGGCGCTCGACCGCTTCTACTCCTGCTCGCCACCCGCCGGCGGGGATCGCCGCGCGGGCGGGATCTGGTCAGCCCTCCCGCGGCTCGTCGTGACGTGCCAGCAGGGATGGGGCGGGTCTGCAAGAACGGGTCCGCGCGCCGCCGGAGCGCCGGGCGCGGCCTTTTGCGCGGCCGGGGGGCTGCGGAGCACGGCGCGGAGCGGCGCCTTGCGGGATCGGTTCGGGTCTGGGAGGTGCGAGCAATGGGTGCCTCGGCTGGAAGGTGCCGGAGCAATGTCCTGGGCGGGCTCGCCCTGACCGCTTCTACTCGCGGGCGGAACCTAGTCCGCGGCGCGGCGGCGATGCAAGCGCGATCCGCCGCCCGACGGTGTTTCCTGCCTGCACCTCAACGCGGCCCGGGGTGGCGGCGGCTCGGCCGGTCGGGGCGCCTCGTGGCCGGGCCGCGATCGCGGTGGAGCAGGACCATGCTGCCGACCCACCTTGTCCGCCCGCCCGCCCCGAAGCACCATCACCCCGTCGGCGTCGCCTTCGGCGGGCCGGACCGGCGCGCGCTCCTCATCACGGGTTCGCTGCCGGGCGACATCGGGATTGCGGGGTTGCCGATGGCCGGCAAGACGCTGCTCGCGCACCGCCAGGAGAGGAACGGGACATGACGGCAACGGGCGCGCGCAAGCGCGTGATGCTCATCCACGCGCTGCGCGATTCGCTGGCGCCGATCCACGCCGCCTTCGCCGCCAGCTGGCCGGAGGCGGAGACGCACGACCTGCTGGACAGCTCGCTTTCGGCCGACCACGCCGCCGATGACGGGCGCCTCGGCCTCAAGATGACCGAGCGCTTCCGCACCGTCGGCCGCTACGCCGCCGATGCCGGCCCGGAGGGACGGGGGAGCGACGCCATTCTTTTCACCTGCTCGGCCTTCGGCCCGGCCATCGACGCGGTGAAGCGCGACCAGCGCATCCCCGTGCTCAAGCCCAATGAATCCGCCTTCGGGGAGGCCATCGGCCACGGCAACCGCATCGGCCTGCTCTGCACCTTCCCGCCGGCCCGGGCGCCCATGCTGGCGGAACTGGAGGCGATGGGACGCGAGCAGGGCAAGGCACTGGTGGTGGAGGCCAGGCTGGTCGAGGGCGCGCTGGCGGCGCTGCAGGCCGGGCGGGGCGAGGAGCACGACGCGCTGATCGCGGCCGCGGCGGCCGCGCTGCCCCCGGTGGATTCTATCGTGATCGCGCAATTCTCGATGGCGCGCAGCGCCCCGGCCGTGCGCGCACGGGTGAACGTGCCGGTGCTGACCACGCCGGACAGTGCGGTCTCGGCGCTGCGGTCCATGTTGCGGTGAGAGGAGTCCGCTAGCGAAGCCGGGCGGAACCCCGCAGCACCAGGTTTCCTTCCACCACCACGCGCCGCGTTGGCAGGTCCGGTGTCTCCATGAACTCCAGCAGCATGCCGATGGTGGCTTCCACCATCGGCCCGAGTGGCTGCGAGAAGGAAGTGAGGTCGAAGCTGCGCCAGCGGGCCGGTCCGACATCGTCGAAGCCGACAACCGAGAGGTCATCGGGAATGGAAAGGCCGAACTCGTGCCGTGCCACCTCGATGCAGGCGATGGCCATGTGGTCATTGGCGCAGAACACCGCGTCGGGCCTTGCCGGCGCGCGCAGCAGGGTCCGCGCCGCCTCGGCCGCGCCCTCGTAGCTGTAGTACCCGACCGACCGCGCGGGTGGCGCGAGCCCCGCCTCCGCCAGCCCTGCCGTGAAGCCCCGCTCGCGGTCCCGGCTGGTGGACGAGCCTTCCAGCCCCGCGATGAAGGCAGGCCGCCGGTGCCCGCCCGCCGCCAGGAACCGCGCGATGCGGTGCCCGCCGCGCTCGTTGTCGCCGGTGACGCAGGAAAGCTCCGGATCGTCGGTGGTGCGGTTGAACATGACCACGGGCACGCCAAGCCCGCGGCATTCCCGCGCCAGGGCTGAGGACAGGCCGGCCGAGGCCAGCACCACCGCATCCACCTGATAGCGCATCACCTGCTCGATCACGGGATCGCCGGCGGCGCCGGGGCCGGTGGTGAAGAGGAGGATCTGGTAGCCCTTCTCCTGTAGGCGCGCCGAGAGCGCCTCCAGCACCAGGGGGTAGAACTGGTTGCCCAACTCCGCCACCACCACCGCGACGATGCGCGAGCGCCGCGTGCTGAGCGAGCGCGCGATGGCGTTGGGCCGGTAGCTCAGGTCACGCGCCGCCTGCATTACCCGTTCGCGGAGATCGGCCGAGACGCTGGCGCCGGGGGTGAAGACCCGGCTGACGGCAGACTGGGAGGTGCCGGCGCGACGCGCCACGTCGGTCGCCGTGACGCGGCGCGCGGCGACGGGCGCCGCCCTCATTCCGCCGTCCATCCTCCGTCCACCACCAGGGCGCTGCCGGTCATCAGCGCGGCGCCGTCGCCCGCGAGGAACAGGATGGCGCCCATCAGGTCTTCCACCTGCCCCAGCCGACCGAGCTTGATCTTGGAGAGCACGAAGGAACGGAACGCCGCGTCCTCGAAATAGGGGCGCGTCATCGGCGTCTCGATGAAGGTGGGGCAGAGCGTGTTCACGCGGATGCCATGCGGGCCGAGGTCGATGGCCATGGCCTTGGTCATCCCCTCCATCGCGAACTTGGAGGCGCAGTAGACGGTGCGGTTCACCCCGCCCACATGCCCCATCTGGGACGAGACGTTGATGATGGCGCCCCGCCGCTCCGCCGCCACCAGCCGCCGGGCGACGGCCTGGGCCGTGAAATACGCGGCACGGACGTTCAGCCCCATCACCGCGTCGAAATCCTCCACGGACACCTCGGTGAAGGGGCGGGGACGGTTGGTGCCGGCGTTGTTGACGAGGATGTCGAAAGGCTCGGCGGCGGCGATGGCGGACTGCATGGACGCGATGTCCAGCACGTCGAGCGCCAGTGCGTCGGCGGTCCCGCCGCCAGTCCGGATCTCGGCCGCGGCTGCCTCGATCTCAGCGGGGCTGCGCGACACCAGCGTGACATGTGCGCCCGCCCCGGCGAGCGCCGCCGCGGCGGCCAGGCCGATGCCGCGGCCGGCTCCCGTCACCAGCGCGCGCCGCCCGTCCAGGCGGAAGGAGGGAGTGGCCGGCAACATCATTCCGCCGCCTGCCCGTAGGGGATGTTGCGCCCGCCATAGCGGCGCACGCGCACGTTCGCCTGTTCGGCATGGCCGACGAAGCCTTCCAGCATGCAGAGCCGCGAGCAGTACTCGCCGATCATGGCCGAGGCCTCGTCGGTCAGCACGCGCTGGTAGGTGCATGTCTTGAGGAACTTGCCGACCCAGAGCCCACCCGTGTAGCGCGCGGACTTCTTGGTCGGCAGCGTGTGGTTGGTGCCGATCACCTTGTCGCCGAAGGAAACGTTGGTGCGCGGGCCCAGGAACAGCGCGCCGTAGTTCGTCATGTGGTTCAGAAAGTAGTCGGGGTCGCGGGTCATCACCTGCACGTGCTCCGAGGCGATGTCGTCGGCCACGCGCACCATCTCTTCCTCGGAGTCGCAGACGATCACGGCGCCATAGTCCTCCCACGCCCGCCGCGCGATCTCGGCGGTGGGCAGGATAGCGAGCAGGCGCTCCACCTCCGACATGGTCTCCCGCGCCAGGCGCTCGGAGGTGGTCAGCAGGATGGCGGGGGAGTTCGGGCCGTGTTCGGCCTGTCCGAGCAGGTCCGTCGCGCACATCTCGGCATCCACGGTCTCGTCCGCGATCACCAGGGTTTCCGTCGGCCCGGCGAAGAGATCGATGCCGACGCGGCCATAGAGCTGACGCTTGGCTTCCGCCACATAGGCGTTGCCGGGCCCTACCAGCATGTCCACCGCCGCGATGCTTTCCGTGCCGAGCGCCATCGCGCCGACCGCCTGGATGCCGCCGAGGCAGAGGATTTCGTCGGCTCCAGCCAGATGCTGCGCGGCGACAATCGCGGGAGCCGGGCGTCCGCGGTAGGGCGGCGCGCAGGTCACGATCCGCCCCACGCCCGCCACCTTCGCCGTGATCACGGACATATGCGCCGAGGCCAGCAGGGGGTACTTGCCCCCCGGAACATAGCAGCCCACCGAGTTCACGGGGATGTTACGGTGCCCCAGCACGACGCCGGGCAAGGTTTCCACCTCGATGTCGCGGATGGCCTCGCGCTGGTGCTGCGCGAAGTTCCGGACCTGCTCCTGAGCGAAGCGGATATCATCGAGGTCGCGCGCGGTGAGCTGTGAGAGGCACCCCTCGATCTCGGCGTCCGTCAGGCGGTAGTCCTCCCGATCCCAGCTGTCGAACCGGGCGGAGTACTCGCGCACGGCGGCATCTCCGCGCGTGCCGATGTCAGACAGGATGCTCTCGACGGTGACGCGCACGCGGGCATCGTCCTCGGCAATCGAGCCGGCATCGCGCCCTTGCTTCAGAACTCGCGCCATCTTCGTTTCCCCTGTTTTTGCATGCGTATGCAATCGGGGTAGAGCCGTTCAGCAGGGCCGTCAATCCGTTGGTGAGGGCATCGTGGAGAGGCTGGTGCGCAGAGCCACCTTGCCGGCGGGCACACCCGTTCGTGATTGGCGCAGCGCTCAGACGATCCATTTTACCCCGAAGGCTTCCTGGGGTTTGATGATGTCGCTTGCGCAAACGGGGCGGAAACTGGGTGTGGCGGTCGTGGGTCTCGGCGGTGCCGTGGCCACCACCGCTGTGGCGGGGATCGAGGTGATTCGTCGCGGCACGAACCGGCTGGACGGTCTGCCACTCGCGGAGGTTTCCGTACCGGGGCTCGTGGATTACCGTGACATGGTGTTCGGCGGCTGGGACCTGGACGGGGCCGACCTCGCCTCCGCCGCTGGCAGTCACCGCGTGCTGAACGACACGCAGCTCGCCGAAACGGGCAAGGCGCTTTCCGCCATCCGCCCCTGGCCGGCTGTCGGCAGCGGTGAGTTCTGCCGCGGTGTCACCGGCGCCAACAAGCACGAGGCACCCAGCCATCGCGCGGCGGTGGAGGCCATTGCCTCCGATCTTCGCCGTTTCCGTACGACGAGCGGTGCCGATGGCATCGTCATGATCAATCTCGCTTCCACCGAGCGCACGCCTGGCGATGACGAGGCGCTGAACTCGCTCGATGCCTTCGAGCGCGCTCTCGACCGCGACGATCCCTCGATCGGCCCGGCCATGCTCTACGCCTATGCGGCGATCGAGAGCGGCGTGCCCTACGGCAATTTCACGCCCTCCCTGGCGGCTGACGCGCCGGCTCTGAAGGAGTTCGCCAAGGCGCGCAACGTCCCCGTCGCGGGGAAGGACGGCAAGACCGGCCAGACCATGATGAAGACGGTGCTGGCACCTGCGCTGCGCTCGCGCGCGCTGCACGTGGATGGCTGGTTCAGCACCAACATCCTGGGCAACCGGGACGGCGAGGCGCTGCGCGACAAGGACAGCCTGGCGTCGAAGCTCGACACCAAGGGCAAGGTGCTTGACAGCATCCTCGGCTACCACGTCGAGGACCATCTCGTGGACATCCGCTACTACCGCCCGCGCGGCGACGACAAGGAGGCCTGGGACAACATCGACATCTCCGGCTTCCTTGGCCATCGCATGCAGATCAAGGTGAACTTCCTCTGCAAGGACAGCGTGCTGGCGGCTCCGCTCGCGCTTGAGATCGCGCGCGTGCTGGACCTTGCCCAGCAGCGCGGCGACGGCGGTGTGCAGGAGCAGCTCTCGCTGTTTTTCAAGGCGCCGATGGTGGGCAACGGCCACGACCCCGAGCATGCCTTCCATGTGCAGGAGCGTATGCTGATGGACTGGCTCGGGGCGCCGCAGTGAGCTCCTGCCGATGACGGATGGGATTGTGCCGGCGGCTGAAGCGCCGCCGGCACGGATCCTCGGCCTTTTCCGCGAACTCGGCGAGTTGAAGCGCATCCGCTCCGCCGGTCGCGAGGGCTCGATTGCGGACCGCCTCTTCGCTGCCTCCTGGTCAGCCCTGTGCGAGGGGCGACCGCTTGGGGATGTCTGGCGCGCCACCACGGCAGCCGCGCTGGCTGCGACGCGGATGGGCGATATCGACAGAGCGGTGATGGGTGCGCTTGGCATCGGTGGCGCCGCCACGGAGGCCATTCTCGCCCGGGCCCTGGAGGAGGCTGCGGAGGAGGTGGACTCCCCGCTCCTCGCCATGCTCCGGCAAGCGCCGCCCGCTGAGGCGGATGGCCCTGTGCCGACCTTTGTCGCGCAGCTTGCGGGGCAGCCCCGTGCCGGCGTGACCTGCCCCGGACGCCCGCGCCTGTTGCTGGAACCGCCTGAGAACCACGCTGAACACTGCCTGATGGTCGCAGTCTATGGTGTGCTGCTTTGCCCGATCTACGACGCGCGTCCGGAGGTGGTTTTTCTCGCCTCCCTCTCGCACCACCTGCACAACGCGCTGATCCCCGACTCCGGCTTCGCCGGCGAGGTTCTGTTGGGCGACCACCTGGAGCCGGCTTTCGCTCGTGCGACGGAGATGGCCTTGGCTGAGCTTCCGTCCGAGCTGGCGGGCGCGGTGCGCGGCGCGCGCGCCATCCTGCCCGATGCCGCGACACCGGAGGGACGCGCCTTCCACGCCGCCGACACGCTGGATCGCGTGCTGCAGATCGAGCAGCATCTTCGCGCGGGCAAGGCGAGCATGTCCTATGTGCTGAACGACATGGCGCTCGTGCATGAAGGGCCGGTGAAGCCCTTTCAGGACCGCCTGCTCGCCGCCATGGGACTTGCGGCATGACACCGGACACGCCGCACTCGGTGCTGGATGTGGCCGGCCGCCGCTGGCCGGTCATCGACGACATCGCCTTCGCCCGGGCCTCCCGTCCGGAGCTCGCGGCCGAAGCGCTGGCGCGCCTTGATGCCGGCGATCGCGACGGCGCCCTCGTGCTGCTGCTGGCCGACCAGGACGATTGGTGGCGGGGACCCACCGCCGAGCCGGGGGCGTTGCGCGCGCTTGTCACCAATCGTGCCGCGCTCACCCTGCGCGAGGCTATGGCGCATCTCTCCTGGGGACCGGTTGGCGACTACTTCGCGCATCGCTGGAGCGACCCGACCTTTCTGGCGGGCCTTGCGCTGATGGAGGCGCATTGGACGGCGCCGCGCAGCGCTTTCGAGCTGGCCTGCGGCATAGGCCAGTACCTGCGCGCGCTTTCCCAGCGCGGCGTGGCCACCACAGGTGCCGATGTTGTCTTTGCCAAGCTCTGGGTGGCGCGGCATTGGGTGGCGCCGGAGGCGGAACTTGTCTGTGTTGACGCCGCCATGCAGCCCTGGCCTATCAGCGAGGGCCGCCGATTTGATCTCGTGGCCTGCCACGACGCCTTCTACTTCCTCGAACCCAAGGCGCCGATCCTGGCGCGACTGCGCGAGATGGCGGGGGAGGAGGGATGGCTCGCCATTGGCCATGTCCACAACCGGGAATGGCCGAACCTTTCAGCTGGCGCCGCGCTTACGGCCGAGGAGCTGACGGCGCTCTTCCCCGACGCCATCGCGTATGACGATGCTGAACTCACGCGCGCCGCCCTGGATCGCCGTGCCCCGCGTTCCGCGCCGCCCGCGGCGCTGCGCGACGCCGAGGCCTTCTCCGTCGTCGCCGGGCCGGGGACGGTCGGGGCGCGCGCCGTGACGGGCGCCCTGGCGCTTCCGCCTGAGGGCGCCTTCCTCCGCCGCAACCCGCTTTACAGCGCCGGCGAGATCACCTGGCCTTCCGAGCGCTACGAGCGGGAATACGGCCCTCGCGCCACCTATCCCGCGCGCACCACCTGCCCGGAGCATGCGGTCGCCACCGCCGAAACGGCGGAGTGGGCCATGCGGCGCGAGCTGCTGGACCTGCCGGAGCGATGGTGACGGCGCTCGCCGCCCGCACGCTGGGGTGGGGCATCGTTGGCTACGGCTGGGTGGCGCGTGATTATGCCGCCCCGGCGATCCTCGCCGCCGGGCACGCCGTGCGCGCGGTCTGTGACCCGATGCCGGCCGCGCGGGAAGCGGCCCGTGCGGCGCTCCGCCTCGAAGGCGGCGCCCATGCCGACCTCGCGTCCCTGCTCGGCGATCCCGCGGTGGACGCGATCTATGTCGCGACGCCGAACCACCTCCACCGTGCGGCCGTCGAGGCCGCGGCGGCGGCCGGGAAGCCCGTGCTTTGCGAGAAGCCGATGGCGGCGACGCTGGCCGATGCCGAGGCCATGGCCGAGGCCGCCTCGCGCGCTGGCATCCTCCTCGGCACCGCTTTCGACCAGCGTCACCACCCCGCCCACGCCGCCATGCGTGAGGCTGTTGCCGCGGGGCTGATCGGCACGCCCACCGTGATCCGCATCGCCTATGCCT
This sequence comes from Muricoccus vinaceus, assembly GCF_042433125.1. NCBI lineage: Bacteria > Pseudomonadati > Pseudomonadota > Alphaproteobacteria > Acetobacterales > Roseomonadaceae > Muricoccus > Muricoccus vinaceus. The sequence goes on from NZ_JBHLVZ010000043.1 coordinate 129,749, forward strand.
GTTGGCTTGGCCCCGACTGGAGCGTGACCGGCGAGGGCGACAACTGGCGTGCCGATCCCGCGCGCGCCGGCGGCGGTGCGCTGATGGACCTCGCCCCGCACGGGCTAGACCTGGCCGAATACCTGCTGCGCGAACCTGTTCAGGAGATCGCGGCCCTCACGCAGCGCCGGGTGCAGCCCTACGCCGTCGACGACGGCGCGCTGCTCATCGGCCGCACGGCTGGCGGCACGCTGGTGCAGCTGCATGTCGCCTACAACTGCCCCGACGCCCTGCCCCGCCGCCGTCTCGAGGTGCTCGGTGCCGCCGGGCAGATCGTGGCGGAGAACACGATGGGCCAGGATGCCGGCGGCCGCGTCACCCACACGGATGCGCAGGGCCGCAGCCGCCCACTCTCGGTGCCGGATGCCGATGCCTCGCCCTTCGCCCGCCAGATGGCCGCCTTCGCCCACGCGATCGCGACCGGCGACCGCGAGACCTTCAGCGCCGCGCGCGACCTGCACACCATGCGCCTTCTCCACCGCGCCTATTCGGAGGGCCCCGCATGCCGCTGACACCCTGGGCCTGCGCCAATTGCGGCTTCTGGCAGAAGCATTTCGAGCCGCGCTCCTGCCCCGTCTGTGACGACACGCGCAACGATCTGCCGCATGACGGCTGGCACTTCCTGCGCGAGGAGGAGGTGGCGGCGAAGCTCACCGGCTCCTGGCGCCAGCTCGATCGTGACATGGTCGCCTTCAGCACCTCGCCCCCCTTCGGCCTGAACGGCACGGGGTGGCTGCTGCTGCATCCCGACGGCAACACCGCCTTCGAGGCCGCGCCCTACTACACCCCGGAGATGCTCGACGAGATACGCCGCCTGGGCGGCATCCGCTTCCTCGCGGCGTCGCACTGCCACGGCTACGGCGCGCTGTGGCAGTTGCAGGACGTGTTCGAGCCCGAGGTCATGGCCATCCAGAAAGACGACCTCCGGATGACCAAGGCCTTTCGCGTCACCTGGCCCTATGACGAGGCGCTGGAGCTTCGCCCGGGGCAGACGCTGATGCATGTCGGCGGCCACTACGAGGGCCAGGCCGTGCTCTACGACGAGCCGCGCCGCACGCTGTTTTGCGGAGATGCCTTCAAGGTGGACCAGGGCGAGGCGGGCGAGAACCTCGCGGTTTCCACGCACAAGGCCTTTCACAAGGACATCCCGCTCTCGCCGGGGGAGGTGCGGAAGTACCGCGATGTCATCGGCGCGGTGGAGTTCGATACCGTCTGCACCCCCTTCGAGCACGCGCGCGGCATCACCACGGAGATCGCGCTCGCCGTGCTGGACGACCAGTTGCGCGGCCCCCCGGGCGTGCGGCACATCCCCATGGACGAACTCCGCCGGCGAGCGGAGAAGAGGACCGCATGAGCGACGAACTGCATCGCGTGGCCGAGGCCTTCCGCGCCACCATGCCGAAGCATGCCCACGTCTCCACCTTCCGCATCGACCACCTGGACCGCACCGGCATTCCCGTGGTCCAGGCGAACCTGCTGGTCGAGAACTATCCCGCCACCACCGGCTACGGCTATGGCTTCACCTCCATCGAGGCCGAGGTCGGCGCGCTGGGCGAGCTGTGCGAGGAGGTGCATGTCGGCCGATGGGTCGCGCGGGCGCCCCGCACCGAAGGCAACTACGCGGAACTCTCCCGCGCGCGCGCGGTGGTGGACCCGCTCACCCTCTGCCTGTCCGCCGGCTCCGATTACACGCCGGACATGCCGCTCACCTGGATCGAGGCGAAGCGCTGGCCGTCGGGGGAGACGATCCTCGTGCCGCGCGAATGGGTCGCCGCCTATCCCTACCAGCTCGGTGACGAGAAGCCGCGGCTGATCACGCCCATCACCAACGGCCTCGGTGCCGGCTTCGACATGGAGCACGCCATCGCCCATGGCATCATGGAGGCGCTGCAGAGGGATGGGAACGTCGTCAACTACCGCGCGCTGGACCAGGGCGTGTCGGTGGAGCTCGACGCCGTGCAGGACCCGGCGGTGCAGGGGCTTCTCGACCATCTGACGTCGCTTGGCATCGATGTCATGGTGAAGCTGGCGGCCGACGACTTCGGCATGGCCAACCTCTACGTCGTCGGCGATGACCGTGGCCGGCCCACGGCCCCCATCCAGGTCACCTCCTGCGGCGAGGCGGTGCATCCCGACCGCAACCGCACCCTCCGCAAGGCGCTGCTGGAATTCTGCGGATCCCGCGCGCGCAAGGCCGCGACGCACGGCCCCATCCCGTTGCTGCGCGACGCCCTGCCGCTGGACTACGTCGAGCGCCAGATGAAGGTCGCCATGCTGGACGAGGAGGAGCCGCGCGCGCTCGACGCCATGGTGGAGTGGATGGAGCAGGACGCCGAAGGCCTGCGCGCCCGCCTCGCCAACAGCGTCTTCGCCGCGCGCAGCCACCGCAAGCTCTCGGAACTGCCGACCGTCTCCGCCGAGGCGGTGGCTGACTCGAAAGACCGCCTCGCCCTCCTGACGGACCGGCTGGCGGCGGAAGGGATCGAGGTCCTCTACGTCGACTGCTCCCCTCCAGGGGAGGCGGTGCGCGCGGTGAAGGTCATCATCCCCGGGCTCGAGATCGAGACGATGAGCTATCACCGTATCGGGTGGCGCGGCGTGCGCCGGCTGCGCGCGCGCCGGGACCCGCTGATCCTCGACGCCCCGCGCGACGGCGCGAAGCGCGTGCTGCTGCGCCGGGATGACGAGGCGCGGGCCGGCGGCCCCGCCTGGTTCGACGGCGCGCTGGCCGACCGCCTCGTCGGCCGCATCTACCCGATGTACCGGGAGACCGGCACCTTCTCCGCCCAGATGGTGCTCGCGCAGAGGCGTGGGGCGCAGGGCCGCGGGCAGGCGGTGCCGGCGTGATGCTCCGCTTCGCCTACAACACGAACGGTGCCGCGAACCACCGCCTAGCCGACGCCGTCGCCCTTATCGCCGATGCCGGGTACGACGGCGTGGCGCTGACGCTCGACCACCACCACCTCGATCCGATGGAGGACGGCTGGGAGCGCCGCGCCGAGGCCCTCGCGCGCGATCTCTCCGCCCGCAGGCTCGGCTGCGTCATCGAGACCGGCGCACGCTACCTGCTGGATCCGCGCGCGAAGCACGAGCCGACGCTGCTGACCCCTGCGGCCGAGGGCCGTGGCCGCCGCGTCGCCTTTCTCAACCGAGCGGTCGACATCGCCGCCATCTTGGACGCCGAGGCCGTCTCCTTCTGGGCGGGCGTGCCGCGCCCGGGGGTTGTGCGCGAACAGGCATTGGAATGGCTGCGGGAGGGTGTCGCCCGCGTGCTCGACCATGCTGCGGACCGTGGCATCACCGCCGCCTTCGAGCCCGAGCCGGGGATGCTGGTGGAAACGGTGGACGACTGGACGGCCCTTGATCTTCCTGGCCTGACGCTCGCACTCGACCTCGGCCACCTGCTGGTGACGGGCGAGCGGGAGCCCGCCAGCGCCGTGCACGAATTTGCCCCGCACATCGGCACCGTCGCCATCGAGGACATGGCGCGCGGCACCCACATCCACCTTCCCTTCGGCGAGGGCGACATGGACATCCCCGCCTGCCTCGACGCGCTGGAGGCGATCGACTTCCAGCGCCTCGTCTGCGTGGAACTGTCGCGCGAGAGCCACCGGGCCGACAGCATGATCCCGCAATCCCTTGCCTGGCTCCGCGACTGCCGCGCGCGATGAGGGTCCTCTTCCTTTCCCGCCGCTTCTTTCCGGCCATCAGCGGAATGAGCGTCTACGCCATCAACCTGCTGCGCCAGCTCGCGGCGGCCGGGCATGACGTGACCATGGTCAGCCAGTACCGCGGCGACGCCGTGGGAACCCGCGTCTATGGCGGCGGCCCCCCGCCGGAGGTTCAGGGCGTCACCGTCATCGGCCGGCGTTCCCTGGGCGAGGAAGCCTTCGCCGAACCCGGCGGCGCGGACTTCGAGCGCGATGTCGATGACATGGTCGACACCATTCTCGCCGAGCACGCGAGGAAGCCCTTCGACGTCCTGCACGCCCAGTACGGCTATCCCAATGGCTGGGCCGTGCTGCTGGCCGCCCGGCGTATCCGCGTGCCCACGGTGGTTTCCATCCAGGGTGGCGACGGCCACTGGGTCGGCTCCTGCTGCGAGACGCACCGCGAGGCCATGCTTCGCGTCCTCAACCACGCCGACCGCCTGCTGATCGGCTGCGACAGCTTCGCGCAGGAGGTGGTGGACCGCCTCGGCGTCGCGCGGGACCGCTTCACCATCGTTCCCGGCGCGGTGGAGGTGGACCGCTTCCACCCAGCCCCCGGCCACGCGCCCGGCGACGCGCAGGACCCCGTGCGCCTGCTCTACCATGGCCGTGTGGACCGCCGGAAAGGCGCGCTGGACATGCTCGACGCGCTCGCCATCCTGCGGGACGAGGGCGTGCCCTTCGCCGCCACCATCAGCGGCATCGGCCCCGACCTCGACGCCTGCCGCGAGCGCGATGCCGAACTGAATCTCGGCACCCGCTTCGCCGGCTATGCCGATTACGCCGCCGCACCGGCCCTCTACCGCGAGGCCGATGTCTTCGTCTCCCCCACCTATGCGGAGGGCTTCTCCAACACCGTGCTCGAGGCCATGGCGAGCGGCCTGCCGACCGTCTCCTGCAACGCCGTCGGCGTGGTGGACTGCTTGCGGCACGAAGAAAACGGCCTGCTCTCCGATCCCGGCGACATCCCCGCCCTCGTCACGAACCTCCGGCGCATCATCGAGGACGCCCCGCTCCGCGCCCGGCTCGCCGCGGCCGCGCTGGAGGAGTGCCGTCGCACCTACTCCTGGGACGCCGTCGGCCGCCAGATCATGGGAATCTACGAGGAGGTGCGCGGCACCCGGCCGGACACGCCCTTCGACCCCGCCCTTCCCGTCTCCGAGTGCCGTTTCCGCGCCACCCCGCATCTTCTTTGAAGCCGCTCCCGATGCCGCTCGCCCTTGCCATCTCCCCCCATCTCGATGACGCGGCCTTTTCCGCCGGCGGCGCCCTCGCGCTCCTTGCCCGGCAGGGTTGGGAGGTGGTGGTCGCCACCCTCTTCACGGCCACCGTCCCGGACCCCGCCGGCTTCGCCCTGGCCTGCCAGACCGACAAGGGCCTGCCGCCCGAGGCCGACTACATGGCGATCCGCCGCGAAGAGGACCGCGCCGCCTGCGCCGCCCTCGGAGCCCGCCCCCTGCACCTTCCGCTGCGCGAGGCCCCGCATCGCGGCTACGCCTCCGCCGCCGCCCTCTTCGCCGCGCCGCGCTCGGACGACATGGCGCATCTCGATGCCGCCGCGGCGATCGAGCCGCTGCTGGAGGAACTCCGCCCCGACCTGCTCCTGGCTCCCCAGGCGATCGGCGGCCATGTGGACCACGTCCTCACCGTGCGCGCGCTCCAGCTGGTGGATTCCCCTCTGCCCACGCTCTGGTGGCGCGATTTCCCCTACACCACCCGCGCCGACACCCCGCGCCGCCCCTTCGAGGCCATGCTCGCGCGCTACCCGGAAACCCGGCTCCCCACCGATCCCGCCGCCAAGCACGCGGCCTGCGCCGCCTACGCGACGCAGCTCGGCTTCCAGTTCGGCGGCGCGGACGGCCTGGCCCGCGCCCTCGCCGCGACGGGGGGGGAGGAAATCGCCCGCGCCCAGGGCCACGCGCCGCCGCTGACCCGGGCCGCCTGATGCCCCGCGGCCCTCACGCGGGCGCCCCCCATGCTGGTGCCTTGGCCAACGCGGCCGAGCTCGCCGCTCGACAGGCGCTGCTGGAAACCGCTGGGCACACCGCGCCGATCCGCGCCCTCGCCCGCCGCATCCACGAAGCAACCGGGCGCCCCGTGCCCGATCCGGACCCGCTCGACGGCGGCGTGGAGGCGCGGCTGCTGCTTCTGCTCGAAACCCCGGGCCCCCGCATGTCGCACGAGCACGCCATCGTCTCCCGCGACAAGTCCGGCGGCACCGGCGCCAATCTGCGCCGCTTCCTTGGTGCCGCCGGCATCGCGCGGGCGGATACGCTGATCTGGAACGCCGTGCCCTGGATCATCCACGCCCCGGGCGCCCTCAACCGCGCGCCGAGGATGGCGGAGCTGCGCGCCGGCCTCGACTTCCTGCCTCCGCTGCTCGGGCTGCTGCCGCGGCTCCGCGTCGCGGTGCTGGCCGGCCGCTTCGCCGCGGCGGCGGAGCCCGCCATCCGCGCCGCCCGCGCGGCGCTGCCGGTGCTGGCCATGCCGCATCCCAGCCCCACCTATGTCTGCACCAGCCCGGCCATTCCCGCGCGCATCGCGGCGGTACTGGACGAGGCCGCCGCCCTGCTGCGCGCCACCCCGGCGTGACGGCGGATCTCCGCGCGCGCCGCCGCCTCTTCGCCGCCCTCGTCGCATTCGTCGCCCTCCTCCTCGTCGACCTGGGGCTGCGCGTCCTTTCCCCCGGCGGCTGGACGGGGTGGGAGGTGCTTCTCCTTCTCTGCCTCCTCGCCAACGCACCCTGGCTCGGCCTTTCCGCCGCGACAGGATTTCTCGGCGCGGCCATCCGGCTGCGCGGCGAGGACGCGGCACCTGTGCCCGCCAGTCGGCCCACTCTCCGCACCCTGCTCGCGGTCTGCCTGCGCGACGAGGACACGGAGGCCGTGCTGCCGCCCCTCGCGCGCCTGCTCGACGGGCTGGTGGAGAGGGGCCACGGCGCGCGCTTTGCCATCGCCGTCCTTTCCGATACCGCCGACCCCCGCCGCGCCTGCGCCGAGGAGGCCGCCATCCGCCGCCTCGCCGGGGCATACCGCCCCGGCACCGTCCTGCACCGCCGCCGTCTCGAGAACACCGGCTACAAGGCCGGCAACGTCATGGACTTCCTCGACCACCACGCCGCCGGCTTCGACCTCATCCTGCTGCTGGACGCCGATTCCGAGATGACGCCGGCCGCCGTTCTCCGCATGGTCGGGGCGATGGAGGCCGATTCCCAACTCGCCATCCTGCAATCCACCATCGCCGGCCGTCCGGCCGCGGCGCCCTTCGGCCGCCTCTTCGGCGCCGGCCATCGGCCGGGCTCCCTCACCTGGGCGGTCGGGCAGAACTGGTGGCAGGGCACGGAGGGTCCCTTCTGGGGCCACAACGCCCTCGTCCGCATCGCGCCCTTCCGCACCCATTGCCGCCTGCCCACCCTGCCGGACGGCAGCCACATCCTCTCCCACGACCACGTGGAGGCCGCGCGCCTGCACGCGGCCGGCTGGGCCGTGCGCGTGCTGCCGGACACCTCGCCCGGCGGCGACGGTTCCCGCGAGTCCCACCCGCCGAACCTTCCGGAGTTTCTCGTGCGGGACCGCCGTTGGGCCGCGGGCAACCTGCAGTACCGCCACCTGCTGCGCGACCCCTCCCTGGGCGCGCTCGGGCGGTTCCAGATGCTGCAGGCCATCCTGCACTACGTCCTCGGCCCGCTCTGGTTCGCCATGCTGCCGCTGGCCGCCCTCAACGCCGCGATGGACGGGGAGGGGACGCCGCGCGGCACGCTCGTCGCGCTGCTGGCGCTCGGCTATGGTGCGCTGCACCTTCCGCGCCTGGCTGGGCACGCCGTGGCCCTGCTTCAGGGCGCCGGCCTGCCCTATTTCCGCACGGCCCTGGCCGAGAGCGTCTTTCTGCTCCTCTTCGATGCGATCATCGCCTTCGACAAGACGCTGACGGTGCTCTCCCACGCCTTCGGCCTCCGCCGCGGCACCTGGCTGGCGCAGCACCGCGCCGAGCGCCGCGTCTCCTGGGGCGAGGCCGCGGCCCTCCTTTGGCCGCACACCGCAGCCGGGATCGTCATCCTCGGCCTTCTCGCCACCTCCGGCTCCGCCTTCGCGGTGCTGGCGGGGCTGCCGGCCTGCGCGGGGCTGCTGCTCGCCATTCCCTTCTGCGTCCTGACCGCCTCCCCCGATGCGGGCTGAAACCGTTCCGCTCATTGCCGCGCCCGCCTGGCGCTATGCCGTCATCGCCGGCCTCTACGCCTATCAGGGCCTGGTCGCCGGCTTCGCGCTCACCGCCCTGCCCAACCACTACGCCGCCATGGGCGCCACGGCTGCGGCGGTCGGTGCCCATGTCGCCACCGTCGGCCTGCCCTGGATCCTGCAACCCCTCTGGGGCCCGGTGGTGGACCGCTTCGGCGGCTTCGCCATGGGGCGGCGCCGCTTCTGGGTCATCGCGGCCCTCACCCTCTCCCTTCTCGCCCTCGCCCGCCTGCTGCTGGTGGAGGACGAGAGCGTGTCCGGCCTGTCCACCGTCAGCGCCGTCTTCCTCGTGCAGAGCGCCTTCGCGGCCCTGACCGACACCGCGACGGACGGCATGATCATCGACAACGTGCCCGCCGAGCGCCTGGGCACCGCCAACGCCATCACCCGCGTCGGGTTCGTCTGCGGTGCCGCGCTGGGCACGGCCCTGTTTGCCTGGATGCTGCCCGCCCACGGCCTGCACGCCTCGGCGGCCGCGCTGCTGGGCATCGGCGTCTTCGCGCTGCTCCTGCCGCTCATCGTGCGGGAAAGGGCAGGGGATGCCCTGCTGTCGCTCCGCTCCGCGCCCGCGCACGCGCACGCGGCGGGCGAAACCTTTGCCCGGCTGCTCCGCCGCCTCGCCGCCAGCTTCGCCGGCGGCACGACCCTGATCCTGCTCGCGATCTGCTTCGCGACCGACTATGTCGGTGCCCTCTTCCGCCTGCCGCTGACCGTCGAGCTCATCCAGCACCGCGGATGGGAGGCCGAGGCCCTGTCCCGGTTCCAGGCCGTGACGGCCCTCGTCACCGGCACCGCCGGCGCGCTGCTGGTGGGGTGGTGGACGGACCGTGAGGGCACGTCCCGCGCGCTCGCCATCCTTTTCGCCCTCTGCGCCGCCTCGCATCTCGGCGCGGCGGCGCTGCTGCTTGCCGCGGACCCGGACTGGGCCGCGATGACGGGGCCGCTGGCGCTCGGCCTCTCCACCGTCATGCCCGCCCTGCTCTTCGTGGCCCTCGCCCCCGCGGTGATGCAGGCGAGCCTCGGCCCCGCGGCGGCCACGCGCTTCGCCCTCTTCATGGCATCGCTCAACATGGGCGACGTCGCGGGCTCGGCCATGGCGGGCCAGGTCGCCTCCGCTGTCGGCCTGCCGCTGGTCGGCCTCGTGGCCGGCAGCGCCTTCGGCCTGCTCGCCCTGCTGTCGCGCCTGGGCGTGGCGCGGCGGCTGGGGCTTTCCTAGGCCTCCTCCATCACCAGCAGCGTTTCCCCGGCCGTCACCGGGCGCCCCTGCCGGCAGCGGATGCTGCGGATGGTCCCGCCGATCGGGGCGGAGACGCGAAGCTCCGTCTTCATCGCCTCGAGGATGACCACCGCATCGCCGGCGGACACGACCTGTCCTTCCTCCACCAGCACCTTCCAGACGCTGCCATGGATGTCGGCCGCGACCTTGCGCCCGTCCATCTCCTCCTCGGCCGGCGCCTCGGTTGCCTCCGCCGCGGGCTGGGTGTCCTCCTCGCGCCAGCGGGCCACCTCCCTTTCGAAGGCGACCGCCTGTCGCGCCTTGAACGCCGCGATGCTTTCCGCCTGCTCGGCCAGGAAGGCCTCGTGCGCGCCGAGGTCGAAGACCTCCTCCTCGATGCGGATGCTGGCGCGGCCCTCGCGGAAGTCCTCCCGCAGCCGGTCGAGTTCCGCCTCGCTCACCTCATAGTAGCGGACCTGGTCGAAGAACTTCAGCAGCCAGGGCTCCCCGGGAGTGAAGACGGGGTTGCGGAGGAACTTGTTCCAGATGGGCAGCGTGCGCCCGACGAGCTGGTACCCGCCCGGGCTGTCCATCCCGTAGATGCACATATAGACGCCGCCGATGCCCACCGTGCCCTCAGCCGTGAAGGTGCGGGCGGGGTTGTACTTGCTCGTCAGCAGCCGGTGGCGCGGGTCCACCGGCACGGCGCAGGGCGCGCCGAGGTAAACGTCGCCCAGGCCGAGGATCATGTAGCTCGTCGCGAAGATCGTGCTCCTGACCTCGTCCCGCGTTGCCAGCCCGTTGATGCGTTGGATGAAATCCACGTTGTTCGGCAGCCAGGGCGCGCTGGCCCGCACCGTCTCGCGGTAGCGGTCCACCGCGCCGAGCGTCGCGCTGTCCTCGAAGGCCATGGGCAGGTGGACCACGCGGGTCTTCACGCGCATCGCGGCCACGGGCGGCAGCCTGGCCTCCAGCGCGATCAGCGTCTCCAGCAAGGCGCGCTGATGGATCACGCGGCTGTCGTAGTTCACCTGCAGCGAGCGCACGCCGGGCGACAGCTCCAGGATGCCCGGCACGGCATCGGCCCGTAGCGCCTCCATCAGCGCGTGGACGCGGAAGCGGAAGCGCAGGTCCAGCACCGGCGGGCCGTATTCGAGCAGGATGTAGCGGTCGCCCGCCTGCCGATAGGCCACCTCCGGCCGGTCGCCTTCCGCCGGCAACTCGGCCAGCACGCAGGCCGAGACGGTACCGGCCGGCGCGAGGGAAGGCGCCGGCATCGCGACCACGTCCGGCGCCGAGAGCGAGGCGATCGACGCATCCTGCGCGCGCTCCAGCGCGAGCGCCGTGTCGAAGGGAATGGGGCGGAAGCGGATGCGGTCGCCCGGCTTGGCCTGCCCCACCTTCCACAGCTCCGCCTTGGCGATCGTCACGGGGCAGACGAAGCCGCCCAGGCTCGGCCCGTCCCGCGTCAGGATCACCGGGCTGTCGCCGGTGAAGTTCACGCTGCCGATCGCGTACTCGCAGTCGTGCACGTTGGAGGGGTGCAGCCCGGCCTCGCCGCCGTCGCTGCGCGTCCAGCTCGGCTTGGGCCCGATCAGGCGGATGCCCAGGCGGTTGGAGTTGTAGTGAACCTCGTAGGCGGCGGCGAAGAACGCGTCGATCGCCCCGGTGGTGAAGAAGTCCGGCGCGCCGTGCGGGCCGTAGAGAACCCCCACCTCCCACTCCGTGGGATAGGACGGCACCAGCGCGGCCGGCGCCGCGCCCGGCGCGGGCGCACCCGGTGCGGGCCGCCCGAGCGGCAGCATGTCCCCCGTCCGCAGCACGCGCCCGGCATGCCCGCCGAACTGCCCGAGCACGAAGGTGGAGCGGCTGCCGAGATACATCGGCACGTCGAAGCCCCCGCGCACCGCGAGATAGCTGCGGCACCCCGTCGTCGCCCGCCCGATCGTCAGCACCTGGCCGGCGCGCACCGGCACGGGCGCCCACCACGCCACCGGCTCGCCGTCCAGCGTGGCGGATGCCGGTGCGCCCGTCAGCGCGACCACGCCATCCGTGTGGAAGCGCAGCGTCGGGCCCGCCAGCGTGCATTCCAGCCCCGCCGCGTCCTCCCCGTTGCCGACGATGCGGTTGCCCAGGCGGAAGGCGAGGTCGTCCATCGGGCCGGAGGGCGGCACCCCAACGTCCCAGTGCCCGACGCGGCCGGGATGGTCCTGCACCGTGGTGAAGGTGCCGGGCTCCAGCACCTCCGCCGCCATGGCGTGGTAGGCGAAGCGCGAGAGCGCCTGGGTGGACACGTCACCCGCCGCGAAGGCGGGCGAGGCCGCCACCTGACGCAGGTAGTCGAGATTCGTCGCGATGCCGCCCAGCCGCGTCGCGTCCAGCGCCGCGCGCAGCTTCGCGATGGCTGCCGGCCGGCTCTCCGCGTGGACGATCAGCTTCGCCAGCATCGGGTCGTAATAAGGCGAGACCTCGGTGCCCGTGGAAACCCAGCCATCCACCCGCGCATCGGCGGGGAAGAGCACCTCCGTCAGCGTGCCGGGAGAGGGCTGGAACCCATGCGCCGGGTCCTCCGCGTAGAGCCGCACCTCGATCGAGGCGCCGCGCGGCACCGGCAGCGCCTCCAGCGCGGGAGGCTCGCCCGCCGCCGTGCGGATCATCCACTCCACGAGGTCGATGCCGAGCACGGCCTCCGTGACGGGATGCTCGACCTGCAAGCGCGTGTTCACCTCGAGGAAGTAGAATTCCTCCCGCGCGCGGTCGTAGATGTATTCCACGGTTCCGGCGGAACGGTAGCCCACCGCCTCCCCCAGCCGCGCCGCGGAGTCGAGCAGCCGCGCCCGCACAGCGTCGGACAGGTTCGGCGCCGGCGTCTCCTCCACCACCTTCTGGTTCCGCCGCTGGAGCGAGCAGTCGCGTTCCCCCAGCGCCACCACCTTGCCGCGCCCGTTCCCGAAGATCTGCACCTCGACGTGCCGCGCGTCGTCGATGCAGCGCTCCAGGAACACGCCGCTGTCCTTGAAGAAGTTCGCGGCCAGCCGCTGCACGGCATCCCAGGCCGCTTCCAGCGCCGCCTCGTCCGCGCAACGGGTGAGGCCGATGCCGCCGCCGCCCGCCGTGCTCTTCAGCATCACGGGATAGCCCAGCCGCGCCGCCGCGGCGCGCGCCTCCTCCAGCCCGCCGAGAAGGCCGGTGCCGGGCGTCAGCGGCACGCCCGCCTTCTCCGCGATGGCGCGTGCGGCGTGCTTGAGGCCGAAGTCCCGCATCTGCTGCGGCGTCGGACCGACGAAGGCCAGCCCCGCCGCCTCGCAGGCCTCGGCGAAGTCGGCGTTTTCCGCCAGGAAGCCGTAGCCGGGGATCACGGCCTGCGCGCCCTCGGCCTTCGCCGCCGCGATGATCAGCTCGCCCCGGAGATAGGTTTCCGCCGCCCCGTTCCCGGGCAGCTCCACCGCCGCGTCGCAGGCGCCGACATGGGCGCTGTTGCGGTCGGCGGTCGAGTACACGGCGACGCTGCGGATGCCCATCGCCCTAAGGGTGCGCGCGATGCGGACGGCGATCTCGCCGCGGTTTGCGATCAGGACGGTCTGGAACGGGACGTTCTGCGACACTGGGGGCGGGGCTCCGGGCTCTTGGCGAGCCCGGGTCGCCCGTCTCGCGCGGGCCGGCGCCCAGGCCGCGACCCGTGCGCAGCAAGCCTCATGCCATGCCGGAACGGCCGGCTCCGCTCAGGCGGCCACGGTCCCGGCCGCGAGCAGCGCCGCGATCTCCGGGCGCAGCCCGTGCCCGCGCGTCGCCTCGCCCACCGCGGCCAGGCTGCACGCCCCGCCGCGCACCGCGCACCGCGCCCCGTACCGCGTCCTGGGAAACCCCGTGGCAGACGCGGAGGTTGGGGGAGGGCGGCGGCCCATCCGCTACCCTCCCGGCGAGCAGCGCGGCCAGCGGCGCCACGCCATTCCCCGCGAGCACCCCCGCCGGCCAGTCCCGCGGCGGCAGGCGCTGGTGCGGCCCCAGGAACAGCGCCGCCTCTGCCCGCCCTTCGCGCAGCAGCACGCCGCGATGCAGCCCGGCCGGAGGGATCCTCCAGCCGCGCCCATTCCCCACCCTCCACCGGCAGCAGGGCCACGAGCCGGGCGAAGGCCTCCGCCGGCGCCTCGACCCCTGCCGGGTCGTGCCGCCGGTGAGCAGCGTCAGCCGCCCGTCGCCCTCCGGACGCTCGGCATGCGACACCCCGACGAACCTCGCGCGTCCCGCGGGGAAGGCGCCGTCGGCGAAGAAGCGCGCGGGGGCCGCGCCCGCTGCCGGCACCGGCCAGCGCGTGAGCGCCATGGCCTTGTATTCCGCGTCCGTCATGCCCGCGAGGCCCGAGATGTCGAAGGCCCGCCGGCCGCCATTGCCGAGCCCCGTCAGCGCCGCGTGCTCGCGGAAGATCGCGGCCGGCCCGTCCCAGGTGAAATCGGTGGCCCAGCCGAGCCGCGCCGCCACCTGGGCGATGATCCACCAGTCCGGCCGCGCCTCCCCCGCCGGGCGCAGGAGGGGCAACGAGGCCGATGGTCCGCCCATCCACCTCGGCGCATTCCTCGGCCGTCAGCACATGCGGGTCGCTGGTGCGCATCCTGTCGTCCGCAACGATCCCGCGCTTCACCGACAGGCCGCTCGCGCGGGCCAGGTCCGTGTTCGGCCGTACGCCGACCGACATCGCCACCAGCCGCGCCGGAATGCGCTCGCCGGTTTTGAGCCAGACCGCCTCCACCCGGCCGTTGCTCTCGATCGCCACGGTTTCCACCGGCATGCGCAGAATCAGGTCGCGTGCCCGCAGCCGCCCGGCCAGCAGCGTGCCCGCGTCGTGGCCGAGTTGCCGCTCCATGGGCCAGCCCTCGCGCGCCACCTCGATCATTCGCCGCGTCTCCGCCAGGGAATCACGCCCCGCAGGTCCGCGCCCGGCAGCGGCAGGCGGAAGGACTTGCTGCCCGTGGCCAGCACGCACCCGTCATAGGCAATCCGCTCTCCACGCCCCGTGACCGCGCAGCGCGCCGCGAGGTCGAGCGAGGCGATCGGCTTGCCGGGCCGGTATCGCGCCCCGGCCGCCTGCGGCCCGGCCAGGAAGTGCGTCATGAGCGCCGCCTGCTCCACCTCGCCGACGAGATACCCGGACAGGGCCGCCAGCGTCGCGCGCGTTGCGTCCAGCTCCGTCCGCATGGCGTGGTGCGCGCGGAAACAGCGGATCGCCACCTCGATCACCGGCCGCGCCCGGCCCGGCACCAGCCCTTCCACCACATAGGCGGCAACTCCCGCCTCCAGCGCCGCCTCGATCTGCTCGGGCTCGCCCTTCTCGGCAAACAGCACCACGGGGCGCGGTCCGTTGCGGTTCAGGGCCCGCATGCTCTCCAGTGCACCGCGCCCCGGGGTCGTCCAGGTCGCAGACGATCACCTCCGCCCCCGATCCCCGCGCCAGCCTTGTCAGGTCCGCGGTGTCGGAGGCGATGGCCACCACGGTGCAGCCCGCCGCTTCCAGCCCGGCCGAGACCAGGGCAGCGCGCTCCGCATCCGCATCCACCAGAAGAACTCGCAGTTTCCATCTCCCTGGCGCCCGCCGCCGTGCTGCGGCGCACGCGCAAGGGCTTTGCCAAACCGCCTGGGGCGCCCACCCTCCTCCGCGGCCCGATCTTGCGTCGGGCGGTACGCGATGCGGGAGAGAAGCGATGGCCCAACGGACGAACATGCCCGACCTGCCCGGCCTGGCCGCCGCCGCGCGGTCCCAGGGACATGGGGATCCCTTCGCCACCCCGGCGCTGGCCATGGCCCTCGTCCTCAGCCGCCGGCTGGACGACGGCGACCTGACCCTGGACACCCTGCGCGAGGCGCTGCGCCACTTGGGCGACCTCGCCTTCGCCGACCGCGCCGCGGCCCTGGCCCGCAAGCTCGGCGGCACCGATGCCGGTGCCACGGACGCCGCCCTGATCGCGGTCGCCACCCGTGCCGCCCGCCCCGACCCCGCGGACAGCCCCGTGCCCTTCGCCGCCTTCCGCCAGGCCTGCGAGCGCCCGCGGGCCGCCGCGGTGTTCACCGCCCATCCCACCTTCTCCCTGCCGCGTGGCACCAACCGTGCCCTGGCCGAGGCCGCCTGCGGCACGCCAGCCCCGCCGGGCCTCCCCCTGCGCCCCGTGCCGCCGGACCTGGAGGAGGAGTTCACCCAGGCCGTCGCCGCCATGGCCAACGGGCGCGACGCCCTGGACCGGCTGTCCGCCGCCTTCCTTGCGGTGGGCCGGGACTTCTGGCCGGACCGCTGGCGCAGCCTCGTGCCCTCTCCCGTGCTGCTCTCCTCCTGGGTGGGCTACGACACGGACGGGCGCACCGATATCGGCTGGCAGGACACGCTGCGCCTGCGCCTGCGCATGAAGGAACTCGGCCTCGCCCGGCTGGAGGCGCAGATCGCCGCCCTGCCGCCGGACGGCACCGGCCCGCTGCGCGAGCGCCTGGCGCTGGCGCTCGAAGCCCTGCGCGCCCAGATCGCCGCCTGCCCGCCCTCCGGGGCGGGTGTGGACCCCGAGGCCGCCCGCCAGTTCGCCCTGCTTCTGGTTGGGCGCCGCGAGGACGCCCTCACCACGCCCGAGCCCCTGCTGGAGCTGTTCGGCGCAGCCATCGCCCAGGCGCCGGACGATCAGGCCCGCCTCGCCCTCTGCGTCGCCCGCGCGGGGCTGGCGGCCCACGGCCTGTCCCTCGCCCAGACCCACACCCGCCTGAACGCCGCCCAGCTCCACAACGCCGCCCGGCTGCGCGTGCCCGCCCTCGGCGGCGCCCCGGACGATGCCGCCCGCCGCCGCGCCCTGTTCGGCGCCATCAACGCGGCGCTCGACGAGGCGAAGCCCGAGCCGGTGGACACCGGGGGCCTGCTGGCGGAATCGGCCAGCGCCATGCGGCTGATGATGACGGTGGCGCAGATCGCCAAGCACGTGGACGCCTCCAAGCCCGTCCGCTTCCTTGTCGCCGAAACCGAGAGCGGCTTCACCCTCCTCGCCGCCCTCCTCCTCGCCCGCCTCTGCGGGGTGGAGCGCCATGTCGAGATCAGCCCCCTCTTCGAAACTGCGGAAGCGCTGGAGCGCCGGGGCGAGCGCGTGATCGAGGAAGCGCTGCGCTCCCCGCACTGGCGGGCCTATCTGCGCGGGATCGGGCGCCTGTGCCTCCAGTTCGGCTACTCGGATTCCGGCCGCTATGTCGGCCAGCCCGCCGCCAGCCACCTGATCGAGCGGCTGAAGCTTCGCGTCGCCGACCTCCTCGCCCGCCACGGCATGGGGGAGCTGGAGGTGGTTCTCTTCGAGACGCACGGCGAGGGCCTGGGCCGCGGCGGCCATCCGGACGGCCTGGCCGCCCGCCTGGACTACCTGGACCCGCCGGCCGTCCGCGCCGCCTTCGCCGCCGCCCGCATCCCGACGCGCATCGAGACCAGCTTCCAGGGCGGCGACGGCTACGCGCTGTTCGGCACCCCCGCCCTGGCCCATGCCGCCATCGCCCGCATCGCCGAGCACGCCTTCGCCCCGCCGCCGGGCGAGGTGCCAGGGGAGATCAAGGACCCCGTCTACATCGAGGCCGGCTTTGCCGCCGACCTTTTCGCGGGCATGCGCAGCGCCATGGCGGTGCTGGTGGACGATCCCGGCTACGCCGGCCTGCTCGGCGGCTTCGGCCCGGCCCTGCTCGACCGCACGGGATCGCGCCCCGCCGCGCGGCAGAGCGACACGGGCGGCCCCGCCACCATCCGCCACGCCCGCGAACTGCGCGCCATACCGAACAACGCCGTGCTGCAGCAACTCGGCTTCCTGGCCAACCTCACCCACGGCCTGGGCGCCGGCGCCTCGCGGGAGCCGGAGGGCTTCTCCGAGCTGCTCCGCAAGTCGCCCCGCTTCGCCGGCGCCATGGCCTTCGCCCGCGCGGGCCTTTCGCTTTCGGACCCCGATATCCTGCGCGGCTACGTCACCACGCTCGACCCCGGCATGTGGCTGGACCGCGCGGCCAATGCGCGCAGCCCCGCCAATGCCGCTTCCCTCTCAGCCGTCGCCACGGCGCTGGAGGAGCAGGGACTGGGCGATCCCGTCCGCCGCGTGTTCCGCCGCCTGTTGGCCGACGACACCGCTCTCCGTGGTGCCTGGCCCGCCGAGGGCGATGCTCCCCATATGTCCGACCGGCTCTTCGCCGTGCACGCGCTGCGGCTGATGCTGGTGCACCGCATCTGGATGCGCGCGGTGAACATGCCGGAATTCTCGCCCCGCCACGGCGTCACGCGCGAGAGCCTGCTGCGGCGGCTGCTGCGGCTGGACGTGGAGGAGGCGGCGACGCTGCTGGACCAGGTCTTTCCCGCGCACGAGCCGCCCAGCGCCGCCCTGGACTATGGCGAGCCTCCTGCGCCCCGCTATGGCGGCTATGGGCGCGAGCACGCGGAGCTGATGGAGCCGTTGCGCGAGCTGTTCGCCATGGTGCGCGAGGCCAGCGCGGTGGTGTCGCTCGAGTGCGGCGCCTTCGGGTGAGGCGGGGGCTCGCATGCTGAGCGTCAGCCGCTGCGGCCCCGGAAAGGGCGCCGTCCTCTCCGGGCCTTTCACGCCCCGGGCATGAGGCCCCTGGATGCCCATCCGTCTGTTGCGGGTGTTCCCTGCTCCCAGCCCTCGCCTCGGGTCACCGACCCGAGGCGCCCCCACCGCGGAAAATTCCCGTGGCAGAGAAAAAGCCGATGGGGAGGGGAAGAACTCTTTGTTCCTCTCCCAAGGGCCATCCCGGGAAAAGTTCCGTCAGACCTCCGCCGCCACCCGTGCGCCCGCCGGCACGTCGCCCAGGCCGGTCTGGCCGTAGAGCCAGTCGATCGCGTCGTACCACTGCTCCCGGGTCTTGGCGCCCATGACGCTGTTGCGCAGAGCCGCATGGGCCCCGGCCGGGTGGTAGATGTGGTCCCCCACCGCGCGGGACTGCAGCTGCACCCGCGCGGTGCGCAGCACCCGCCGCCGCCGGTAGTTCTCCAGCGCCGTCTCCGCCGCGCCCGGGTGCGCCGCCATCTCCTGCGCCAGGCAGACGCCGTCCTCCATGGCCATGCAGGCGCCCTGTGCCAGGTATTGCAGCGTGGGATGCGCGGCATCGCCCAGCAGGGCCACGCGCCCGTCCACCCAGCTCTCCGTGGGGTCGCGGTCGCACAGCACCCAGAGCTTCCAGTCGCGCCCGTGCCGGATGATGCTCTGCGCCAGGGGATGGACGTGCTGGAAGCCGCGCATCACCTCCTCTTCCTCCACGGGCTGCCCGGCCACCGGCTCCGGCGCATCGTTGTGGTAGGTGACGACGAGGTTGAACTGCTTCCAGCCGGACAGCGGGTAGTGGACGATGTGGCACTTCGGCCCGGCCCAGAGCGTCGCCGCGTTCCAGCGCAGGTTCTCGGGCATCTGCTCCGTGGGGATGACGGAGCGGTAGGTGGTGTGCCCGGTCACGCGCGGCGGCCCGTCGCCCGCCACGCGGGCGCGGATGCGCGACCACAGCCCGTCCGCCCCGATCAGCACGGAACCCTCCACCGCCTCGCCCGATTGCAGGAGGGCCGTGACCCCCGTGCCCTCCTGTCGGTAGTCCATCACGGCGCAGCCGGTGCGCAGCGTGATCCGTGGGCTGGCCTCGCAGGCGCGCAGGAACACCCCGTGCAGGTCGCCGCGGTGCACCACGGCATAGGGGTTGCCGAAGCGCTTGCGGAAAGGCTCGGTGACGTCGATCACGGCGATGTCCTCCGCCGTCAGCGCGTCCATCAGGCGAAGCTGGTCCACATAGACCGCCATGGCCCGCGCGGCGTCGCCGATGCCGAGGTGGTCGAAGGCCTGGAAGGCGTTGGGGCCGAGCTGGATGCCCGCGCCGATCTCCCCCAGCACCGCCGCCCGTTCCAACACCGTCACCGTGAAGCCGGCGCGGGCGAGGCCCAGCGCCGCGGCCAGGCCGCCGATGCCGCCACCCGCGATGAGGATCGGCTTTTCGGGGCGAGTGGTCATCCTTGGTCCTCCGGGTGCATGGTCTTGTTGATTGGCAGGCCCTGGGCTGGGCGGCACGGATGCGGTGCACATTCCGCAGGGCCCAGGGGAACCGGCAGGGAATAATTGACCCTACACGGATTGTCCGTGTACGGTCAAACGGCAAACAGGGAGGCGACCATGGACACGAACTTGAATGCCGCGCCCGGCACGCAGGATGCGGCCGTGGAGGCGAAGCGCCAGGAATTCTATGGCCGCATCGGCCAGCGGAACATGACGCCGCTCTGGCTCTCGCTCGCCGAGCTCGTCACCCCCGAACCCCGCAGCGCCTGCCGCCCGGCCAGCTGGCGCTTCGACGAGATCCGCGCGGCCATGATGGAGGCCGGCAGCCTCATCACCGCCAAGGAGGCCGAGCGCCGCGTGCTGGTGCTGGAGAACCCGGGGCTGCGCGGCCAGTCCCGCATCACCACCTCGCTTTATTCCGGCGTGCAGCTCGTCCTGCCCGGCGAGGTCGCGCCCGCCCACCGCCACACCCAGACCGCGCTGCGCTTCGTGCTGGAGGGCAGCGGCGCCTACACCGCCGTGAACGGCGAGCGCACGATCATGGAGGAGGGCGACTTCATCATCACGCCCCCCATGGCCTGGCACGACCACGGCAACGACAGCGACCGCCCGATCTTCTGGCTGGACGGGCTGGACATCCCGGTGGTGCAGCTTCTCGACGCCTCCTTCGCCGAGCATCTCGGCCAGGACGAGCAGCCCGTCACACGGCCGCTGGGCGACAGCGACGCCCGCTTCGGCGCCAACCTGCTTCCGGTGGACCACAAAGCCAGCGGCGGCAGCTCCCCCGTGTTCAACTATCCCTATGCCCGCACGCGGGAGGCGCTGGAGCGCATGCGCCGCGCCGAGGCCTGGGATCCCTGCCACGGGCTGAAGATGCGCTACGCCAACCCGATCACCGGCAACCACGCCATGGCGACCATGGGCACCTTCATCCAGCTCCTGCCCAAGGATTTCGCCACCGCCGCCTACCGCTCCACCGACGCCACCGTCTTCGTGCCCATGGAGGGCCGCGGCCGCTCCATCATCGGCGACGATTTCGTGGTGGAATGGGGCAAGCGCGACGTCTTCGTCGTACCCTCCTGGAAGAGCGTGCGGCACGAGCCGGCGGAGGACAGCGTGCTGTTCTCCTTCTCCGACCGCCCGATCCAGGAGGCCCTGCACCTCTGGCGCGAGGACCGCGGCAACGTTTGAAGTGCCGCTGCCTGCGGCAACGCCTGACGGCGTGCGGGCCGGAGGGGCTACTCCGGCTCGATCCGGGCCACCTGCGCCATCTGCCCGCTGCGCACGTCCTCGGTGGCGATGAAGCGGGCGAAGGTGGCGCGGTCCTCCGTCACGGGCTCCGCGCCCTGCTCGGCGATCTTGGCGCGCGTCTCCGGCTCGCGCGAGATCGCCTGCACGGCCGCGCTCACCCGGTCCGCCTCGGCATCCGCCAGCCCCTTGGGCGCCCAGAGCGCGTACCACAGCGTGAAGTCCAGCGAGGGCATGCCCTGCTCCGCGATGGTCGGGATGTTTGGCGCGCGGGCGGCGCGGCGCGGCCCCATGATGGCGAAGGCGCGCAGCCGGCCTTCCTCGATCTGCGGCAGGGCCGAGCCCAGCGGTGCCACCATCAGCGCCGTGTTGCCCGAGATCACGTCCGTCAGCGCCGGCGCCGTGCCGCGATAGGTGACCACCAGGCTGTCCAGCCCCACCTCGCGCTTGAAGCCCTCGGTGGCGAGGTGTCCCATGGAACCCAGGCCTGAATTGGCGAAGGCGAAGCGGTCGGGTGCCGCCTTCATGGCCGATACCAGCGCGGCGGCCCCGCCCTCCGGCGTGTTGCGCGGATGGCCCACCAGCACCATGGGTGCGGTCGCCAGGCGCGAGATCGGCGTGAAGTCCGCCACGGGGTCATAGGGCACGCTGCGCATCACGCGCTTCGCCATCAACTGGATGTCGGCATTGACCAGAAAGGTCAGCCCGTCGGGCGCCGAGCGCGCCACCTCGGCCGCGCCCAGCGTGTTGTTGGCGCCCGAGCGGTTCTCCACCACCCAGGTGGCGCCGAGCACGTCGTTCAGCCGGGCCGCGTAGATGCGCCCGATCACGTCGATCGCCCCGCCCGGCGCGGCCGGGACCACGAGGCGGACCGGCCGGCGCTGGGCCCGCGCCGCGGCGGGAAGCCCGAGCAGCAGGGCGGCGGCCCCGAGATGGCGTCGGTGGATGCTCATGCCCACTCTCCTTCTCAGATACCGCCATAACCGGCGCGGGCGCGCCAGTAGGACCAGGCCCGGTCGAGCGGACGCTCCCCCATCAGCATCTCCGCCGTCATGCGCGTCTCGCCCTCGGTGAGGTAACGGGGCTTGCCCATGGCCATGGCGCGGGACTGAAGCTCCGCGTTATCCTTCATGCGGACGGACACGAAGACCACGGCCGGCAGGGAATGCGCGGCGCAGGTGGCGCCGTGGTTGCGCAACAGCACGGAGGTGCCGCCGCCCAGCGCGCGCGCCAGGCTGTCGGCCTTGGGCACGTCGTCGATCAGCATGTTGGTGTCGCCGAACTCGTCCCGGCTGTCCCACACGGGCACCGGCCCGCCCAGCACGGATGCCATGTGGAACACCGGGCGCAGCGGCACGTAGTCGATCACGGTGTAGGGCAGCACCGCCGGGGAATGGTGGTGGACCGTCGCCTGCACGTCCGGCCGGGCCGCGAAGATCCGCGCGTGCAGCACGCTCTCGAGATACGGCCGCAGCCCCTTCGGGTCCACCGGCACCCCATCCAGCGTGAACTCCAGCAGGTCGTCGCGCGTGACGATCTCGGGGGAGCGGGAGCGGGACACGAAGAAGCGGTCCGCGCGGTCGGGATGGCGCACGGCCACATGCCCGAAATCGTCCAGCACGCCCTCATGCGCGAGGATCCGGTTGGCGATCACCAGATCGCCGAGCATGCCGTACAGGTCCTGCTTCAAGCGCGGCCTCCATCCCCGGGGGAGAACACCAGGTGCCCTGCCCATTTTCGTTGAAAGGCAGTATGCGTTCTTTCAGCATGCCGTCAATCGAACCGGCCCTGCCGGAGGCTGAAGCGCATCCACCCCCAAGGACGAACACGGAACCCGCACCCGATGCACGATCTTTACGCGATGCCCGGGCACCTGATCCGGCGTGCCCAGCAGATCTCCGGCGCCCTCTTCGCCGAAGAGGTCGGCGCGCATGACCTCACCTCCGTGCAGTTCAGCGCCCTCTACGCCATCCGGGAGAACCCGGAGGTGGACGCCACCCGCCTGTCCGCCCTGATCGCCTTCGACCGCTCGACGCTCGGCGGGGTGCTGGAGCGGCTGGAGGCGAAGGGCTGGATCGAGCGTGCCCATGCCGGAGGGGACCGCCGCGCCAAGCGCCTCCGGATCACCCCGGCCGGCGAGGCCCTGCTGCGCCGGGTGGAGCCGGCGGTCCGCCGCGTGCAGGAGCGCATCCTCGCCCCCCTCTCCAACGCGGACCGCCTCACCTTCATGCGGTTGCTCGCCCAGCTGGCCGAGGTCCACAACGAGGTGACGCCGGCCCCGCTGCGCCGGAGCGCGGCGGGGTAGGGTGGCGCGCTAGCGGCCCGCCCGGCTGCGCGCCACCATGCGCGCCAGCTCATCGACGCCCAGGAAGCGCGGGGCGCTGCCCGCCGCCAGCGCGTCCAGGCTCGGCGAGGGCAGGCCGAGCCGGCTGGCATAGATCCAGGAATAGGCCAGCACGCGCTGCACATAGGCCCGCGTCTCGTTGAACGGGATGCTCTCGATGAACAGGAATGGGTCTTCGCGATGCCCGTTGGCGGGCATCCAGCGGGAAAGATTGCCCGGCCCGGCATTGTAGGCCGCCAGCAGCCGGATCAGGTCCCCCTGCACGTTCTCCTGCCCGGAAAGCTGAAGCAGGTAGCGCTGCCCCAGCTCCAGGCTGTAGCCGGGATCGTGCAGCCGCCGGTTGCCGCCATCCCGCAGCGCCGCGTCGCCGGTGACATAGGCGGCGGTGGCCGGCATCACCTGCATCAGCCCGCGCGCCCCGGCGGGCGAGACAGCATCCGGGTCGAAGTTGGATTCCTGCCGCGCCAGCCCGTAAATCAGCGCCGGATCGGCCCGCCAGCCGCCCTGCGGCTCCAGCCGCGGCACGGGGAAGCGGGCGTAGTCGCGCGGGCGCCCGTCCGCGGCCTGCGCCTGGGAGGCGAGCATGGTCGCCAGTTCCGTGATCCCCGCGCCCGTCGCCGCCGCCAGCATCCCGCGCGCCAGCGCCGGATTGCCCTTGGCCACCGACCACAGCCGGCGCAGCTCTGCCTCCGCCCGCGCCTTCTGCCCGACCTGGATCAGCGCCAGCGCCCGCCACCCGCCGGCAGTCTCGGCCAGCACGGCGCTTTCCGCCTCCCCGGCCACGTCGCTTTCCCAGGCGAAGCCGGGCGGCAGGCCCAGCGCGCGGCGCGCCACCAGCCCGTAGAAGGTCCGCGGCTCCTGCGCGGCCTGCAGCATCCAGGGCACATAGCCCTGCGGCCGGCGGGACCGCACGGCGGCGCGCGCCGTCCAGAAGGCGGCGGCCGCGCGCAGCACGGCCGGGGCGGCCTCGTCGCGCGCCGCCTTCTCGAAGAAGGGCAGCGCCGTCTCGTACTGGCCCAGCCCCCAGGCCGAGAGCCCCGCCAGATAGGATGCCTGCGCTGGTGCCTGGGGCGCCCGCGTGGCGAGCGACGCGACGCGGAAGGCGTCCTGGTCCTTGCCCCCGGTGAAGAGCGCCAGGGCCACATCCGTCTGGAGGGCCGCGGCATAGGCCGGGGTCATCCCACGGGTGTTCGCGATGAAGCACAGCGCGTCCTGCACATCGCCCCGGGCGGCCATGTCCCGCACCGTGCGGTCCAGCGCGGGGTTGCGCGCCAGCGGCGCGCCGGCGGCGGCGGGCGGGGCGCGCTCCTCCGGCGGGACCTCCTGGCCGGGGGCTGGCACCTCCTCGGCCACGGCTTCCCCGGGCAAGGGCGGCACGGCAGTCCCCTGGGGCAGGCGCGCCACCAGCAGGGCGTGCAGCCGGGGCGCGTCGGGCTGGTCGGCGTGCTCGGCCAGCCAGGCGCGCAGCTCCGCCACCGTCGGCTCCACCCCGCCGGGCCGCCAGCGGTCCGCCTGCACGTGGCCCATGAGCCGCCGGTCATCGAGCCGCTCCGCCTCGCGCGTCGCCTGGATCATCTCGCCCCGGGCCTGCAGCTCGAAGATCCGCCGCAGCCGCGCCGCGTCGGAAGGGGCCAGGGGCTGCGGGAGGCCCGGCGGCGTGGCCGGTTGCGCGAAGCCGGCCAGCGGCGTGCGCTCGAAGGCCAGCGCGATTTCCTGCGGCGTCTGCATTTCCTGCAGCCGGCCGAAGGATGCCCGGGGCTGGGATGGGGCGAGGGAAGCCGGCTCCGGCGCATGGGGGCGAAGCTCCGCGGCCTTCGACAAAGGCCTGGAAGGCCGCGCGGCGCGCGCGATGCCGCGCGCCGGTTCGCGCCGCGCCGCGCGCGCCGGCTCGTGCCGGGGCTTCGCTTCCGGCGCCCGGCCGCGCGCCGCCGGGCGCGCTTCGGCCCGCGCCGGTCCCGCCTGGCCCCGCGCGGGGCGAGGAGGCACGGGCCGCACGGACACGGGTCGCGAGGGCCCGGAACGCACGGGTCCTGGCCGCGAAACCGCGGCACGCTGGTTGTCGCGCGGCAGAACCTGCTCGCGCCGTGTATGGCTCTCCGGCGCACGGTGCGGGGCGGCCGCGACGGGTCCGCAAAGGAGAACCGCCAGCAACAGCACCGCCCATGCCGCACGCCTTCGCCGGGGGGGACGGCGATCGAGCCCGGGGGGGGAAGCTCGCATATGGCGGCACGGTTAGGGGCCTGTGCCGGGAGGGGCAACCCGCGAGCGCGTGATGCCGCACCCGCACAACCCGGAATCAAAGGCTTGGCCCGGGCGAGCCCTTCACGTTCCGGTCAGCTTGCCGGAGCGGGTTCATCCAGCGCGCGCCGCAGCAGCCGCAGGTCGGCCCAGGAGTCCCGCTTGGCCGCCGGCTGGCGCAGCAGATAGGCAGGGTGGAGGGTGGCCAGGGTCGGCACCGTTCCCAGCCCCGGCACATCCAGGGCGTGCCAGCGCCCACGAAGGCGGGTGATCCCCTCGTTCCGCCGCAGCAGCGCCTTGGCGGCCGTGCCGCCCAGCAGCACCACGTGGCGCGGCCGGACCAGCGCCAGGTGCCGCAGGACGAAGGGCGTGAAGATGTTCATCTCCGCGTCCGTGGGGGTGCGGTTCCCGGGTGGCCGCCAGGGCAGGATGTTGGTGAGATAGGCGTTGCGCGCCCGCTCCACCCCGATGCTGGCCAGCATGCGGTCCAGCAACTGCCCGGACACGCCCACGAAGGGCCGGCCCTGGCGGTCCTCGTCGGCCCCGGGCGCCTCGCCCACCAGCACCAGGCCGGAATCCGGCACGCCATCGGCCAGAACCAGGTTGCCCGCGGTTTCCCGCAGGGGATGGTCGAGCGCGGCCAGGGCCTCGCGCAACGCCCCGATGCTGTCGGCGCCGGCAGCCAGCGCCCCGGCCCGGGCCGATGCGGGGGCGAAGGCCAGGGAAGGCGCGGGCCGCAGGGCGGGCAGGGGAAGGCCCGGAGAGGCGGGCGGGGTGGAAGCCGCCGGAGGCGGAGCCGCGGCGGGCCGGGCGGACGGCGGGGCCAGCGGTTCCGCCGCCGCCCGCGGCCGGGTGCGGTCCTGCGGCGCCTCGTCCAGCGCCTCGTCGGCGCCCCAGGCGATCTGCAACTCCAGCGCGGCCAGCAAGGCGGCCGTCTCGGCCCCGTCGAGCTCCATTCCCCAGGTATCGCCCCCCGGCGGGTCTTCGTGCAATGGCATGGGGTTACAGCCGGCCCGGGGCGACGCTACATCCGGAGCAATCTCAGGAGGAGCACCCGTGTCAGACCGCGAGAGCATGGAATTCGACGTCCTGGTGGTCGGTGGCGGCCCCGCGGGGCTGGCGGCCGCCATCCGGCTGAAGCAGGCCGCGCCGGACGCCACCGTTTGCCTCGTGGAGAAGGGCTCGGAGATCGGCGCCCACACCCTCTCCGGCGCGGTGCTGGAGCCGCGCGCGCTGGACGAGCTGTTCCCCGACTGGCGCGACGACCCACCGGCGCTGATGACGCCGGCCGGCGACGACCGCTTCATGTTGCTGACCGAGAAGCGCGCCATCAAGCTGCCCACGCCGCCCGCGATGAACAACCACGGCAACTACGTCGTCTCGCTGGGCAACGTCTGCCGCTGGCTGGGCGCGAAGGCCGAGGCGATGGGAATCGAGATCTACCCGGGCTTCGCCGCCTCCGACCTCGTGGTGGAGGACGGGCAGGTGAAGGGCATCGTCGCGGGCGTGATGGGCATCACGAAGGAGGGCGAGGAGGGGCCGGACTTTCAGCCGGGCATGGAGCTCCGCGCCACCTACACGATCTTCGCCGAGGGCTGCCGCGGCTCGCTCACCAAGCGCCTCTTTGAGATGTACGACCTGCGGAAGGACTGTCAGCCGCAGACCTTCGCGCTCGGCATGAAGGAGCTTTGGGAGATCCCGAAGGAGAAGCACACGCCGGGCCTGGTGTGGCACTCCACGGGCTGGCCGCTGAAGAGCGACACCTATGGCGGCTCCTGGCTCTACATGCTCGGCGAGAACCTCGTCTCCATCGGCTTCGTCGTCGGCCTCGACTACAAGAACCCCTGGCTCTCGCCCTTCGACGAGTTCCAGCGCTTCAAGACCCACCCCGCCGTGCGCGGCTTCCTCGAGGGCGGCAAGCGCATCGCCTATGGCGCCCGCGCGCTGAACGAGGGCGGCGCCCAGTCCGTGCCGCGCCTGATCTTCCCCGGCGGCATGCTGGTGGGCGACACCGCCGGCTTCCTGAACGTGCCGAAGATCAAGGGCACGCACACCGCGATGAAGAGCGGCATGGTCGCGGCCGAGGCCGTGGCGGCGGCGCTTGCCAGCGGCAGCCCGCCGCCGGTGCTGGAGAGCTATCCCGAGGCCATCCGCCACTCCTGGGTCTGGGACGAGCTGCACAGCGTGCGCAACATCCGCCCGGGCTTCGCGAAATACGGCTTCTGGGGCGGCATGGCCGCCGCCGCGCTCGACACCTATGTGTTCCGCGGCAAGGCGCCCTGGACCTGGGTGCACCACGCCGACCACGAGACCCTCAAGCCCGCCGCCGAGAGCAAGCGCATCACCTATCCCAAGCCCGACGGGAAGCTGACCTTCGACCGCCTTTCCTCCGTGTTCCTGTCCAACACGAACCACGAGGAGAACCAGCCGAGCCATCTCGTGCTGCGCGAGCCGACGCGCTGGAAGGGCGTGAACTGGGACCAGTTCCGCAGCCCCGAGAGCCGCTACTGCCCCGCCGCCGTCTACGAGGCCGTGGGCCCGGAAGCCGAGCGCGAGCTGCGCGGCACGCCGGACGCCGAGGCGACGGGGCAGGGTGCCACGACCGAGGCCGGCGACGCCGCCGTGCACCTCGTCATCAACGCGCAGAACTGCGTCCACTGCAAAACCTGCGACATCAAGGACCCCACGCAGAACATCGACTGGCGCACGCCCGAGGGCGGCGGGGGGCCCAACTACATCGGTGGCATGTGAGGATCGACGAGCAGGTCGTCCTCGTCACCGGCGCCGGACGCGGGCTGGGGGCGGCCATCGCGGCCGCCTTTGGCCGGGAAGGCGCGCGGGTGGTGGTGAACTATCGCCGCAGCGCCGAGGCGGCGGCGGCGGTGTCGGCACCCTTCGGGGACCGCGCCATGGCCATGCAGGCGGATGTCACCGATCCCGGCGCGGTGGCGGCCATGCTCTCCACGGCCGAGATCCGTTTCGGCACGCCCGTCACCACGGTCGTGCACAACGCCCTTTCGGACTTCCGCTTCAACGGCGATGACCGTGCGAAGATCGCGGACATTTCCTGGGCCGACTTCGCGGCGCAGATGGAGGTTTCCGTCCGCGGCGCCCTGAACCTCATCCAGGCCGCATCCCCCGCCATGGCCGCGCGCGGCTTCGGCCGCATCGTCACCATCGGGACGAACCTGTTCCAGAACCCGGTGGTGCCCTACCACGACTACACCGCCGCCAAGGCCGCGCTGCTCTCGCTCACCCGCACCGCCGCCGCCGATCTCGGGCCGCAGGGGATCACGGTGAACATGCTCTCCGGTGGCCTTCTCCGCACCACGGACGCGAGCGCCGCGACGCCCGGGGCGGTTTTCGACCTCATCGCGCAATCCACACCGCTGCGCCGCGTGACGACGCCCGAGGAATTCGCGGATGCCGTCCTGTTCTTCGCCTCCCCCTGGAGCCGTGCGGTGACGGGCCAGAACCTGGTGGTGGATGGCGGCCTCGTCCGGGACTGATCAGTCCTCCCCGATCAGCAGTTGCAGTGCCCGCAGGATGATGGCGCGCTCCGCCTCGTCGAAGGGCGCCAGCCTCTCCCGCTGATGGGCGCGGGCGGCCGCCAGCACCGGTTTCACCCGGGCACGGCCCTCCGGCGTGATGTGGATCAGCACCCGCCGCCGGTCCTCCCGCGCACCCTTGCGGCGCACAAGGCCCTCCCCCTCCATCCGGTCCAGCACCTTGGTCATGCTCGGCTGCTTCATCATGACCATATCCGCGAGCTTCCCCACGGCCAGTCCGTCCGCCTCGGCCAGGCAGGCCAGCACCCGCCATTCCGGCACCGACAGGTTCCAGTCCTTCAGCGCGGCGTGGAAGGAGGAGGACACCGAATGGCTCGCCCGCGCGAGAAGATAGGGCAGGTAGGTCTCGGTGAAGGCCACGGGAAACCCATCTCTTTTCATATTTCTTGACGCCGGCCGCCACCCGCGCCCGAATGCGCCGCGAGCAGGGGAGGGGCAGCATGTTTGCGGACCGCATCGAGCACAAGTGGATCGAGGCCTTCGCCGAGGTTCTGGCCAAATGCGCGGTCCGCCCGGGGGAGGTGGTCGCGATCCTCTCGGAAACGCAGTCCCGCGCTCTCAACGTCCATCTGGCCGAGCTCGCCCTTCTCCGCCTCGGCGCCCGCCCTTTCCACATCGTCCTGCCGACCGCCCGCAACCCGCACCCCGTTCCCATCCGCTCCACCGGCGCGAGCGAGGCGATCGAGGGCCTGGCCCCCGTGGTCGGGGCCCTCTCCGCCAGCAGCCTCGTCGTGGACCTCACCGTGCAAGGCCTGATGCACGCGCGGGAAACCGCCGCGATCCTCAAGGCCGGCGCCCGCATCCTTTCCATCTCCAACGAGCATCCGGAGGCGCTGGAGCGGATGCGCCCGGACGACGCGCTGGCCGCCCAGGTCCGCGCGGCCACGAAGATGCTGCGCGGATCGCACCGCATGAGCGTCCGCTCGGCCGCCGGCACGGCGCTGGAGGTCGATATGGCCGGCGCCGCCACCGTCGGTGTCTGGGGCTGGACGGACCGCCCGGGGACCCTCGCCCACTGGCCCGGCGGCATTGTTGTCAGCTTTCCCGCCGCCGGCACGGTCAACGGCACGCTGGTGCTGGACACCGGCGACATCAACCTCACCTTCAAGCGCTACCTCGCCGCCCCCATCCGCCTGACGATCGAGTCCGACTACGTCACGGCCATCGAGGGCACCGGCCCCGATGCCGAGATGCTGCGCCGGAGCTTCGCCGCCTGGGGCGACCGCGAGGCCTACGCCGTCTCCCATGTCGGCTTCGGCATGAACCCGGCCGCGCGCTACGAGGCGCTCTCCATGTACGACGGGCGCGACACCAACGGTACGGAGCTGCGCGCCGTGGCGGGCAACTTCCTCTTCTCCACCGGGGCCAACGAGTTCGCAGGCCGCTACACGCCCGGCCATTTCGACATCCCCGTCATGGGTACGGACATTCTCATCGACGGCACCCCCGTGGTGCTGGGCGGTGAGGTTCAGCCGGTGTTCGGGTGATTCCGTGCTGGACAGATCCATTCCTTTTCATATGATCGGCGCGGCAACGAGGGCCTATCCATGACCCCGGTCGTGATGCTGCACGGGATCGGCGCGGACGGACGGCTCTGGCGACCCCAGCGCGCGCCCTTCGCCGCGTGCGGCTACGAGGCCATCCCGCTGGATTTCCCCGGCTACGGCGCCCGCCCGCCGGTCGATGCGCTGGACTTCGAGACCATGGCCGCCGACGTGGAGGCCGCCATCGGGGCGCGCAGCCTGAGACGCCCCGTCCTGCTCGGCCACTCCATGGGCGGCATGGTCGCCCAGACCCTGCTGCGCCGCCGGCCCGACGCCTATGCCGCCGCCATCCTCTGCGCCACCAGCCCCGCCTTCGGGAATCCCTCCGGCGAGTTCCAGCGCGAATTCGTCGCCGCCCGCCTGAAGCCGCTGGAGGAGGGCCGGACCCTGGCCGACATCGCGCCCGAAACCCTCGCCGCCCTCACCGGCCCGGGCGGCACCCCCTTCCGCGATCTGGCGATCGAAGCGCTGGGCGCGACACCACAAGCCACCTTCCGCGCGGCGGTCCGGGCCCTCGTCACCTTCGACGAGCGCGCCAACCTCGGCGCCATCGGCGTCCCCGTCCTGTGCCTGGCCGGAGAGGCCGACACCAACGCGCCCGCGCCGATGATGCAGCGCATGGCCGGCAAGATCCCGGGCGCAGCCTATGTCTGCCTTCCCAACACCGGCCACCTGCCGAACATCGAGGCGCCGGATGCCTTCGACGCCGCCGTCCTGGACTTCCTGGACCGCCACCTGAAAGGGCCCCGTTGATGGACACGCTTCCCGCCGACCTCCTGCAGGACGAGCCGATCTTCGCGCCAGAGGCCTTCAACCTCACGCCCCAGCAGGCCGAGCTCACCGCCCGCGCGCGCCGCTTCGGCAAGGCGGTGCTGGCTCCCCGCGCCGCCACCTACGACCGCGAGGCGCGCTTCCCCATCGAGAACTTCCACGACATGCACGGGGAAGGGCTTCTCCGCATCTGCGTGCCCGAGGAGGACGGCGGAGAGGGCGCGGACTTCACCACCTATTGCCTTACCGCCGCGGAACTCGGCCGCTACTGCGGAGCGACAGCCCTCTCCTGGAACATGCACGTCTGCTCCACCCTCTGGTCCGGCCTGTTGTCGGAGGACCTGGAGATGGCTGAGGCCGACCGCGCCACCCACCGCGCCCGCCGGTCCCGCCACTACCGCCGCATCGTCGAGGAGGGCGCCATCTATTCCCAGCCCTTCTCCGAGGGCGGGGCGGCCGCCGCCGGCGCCATTGCCTTCGGCACCGAGGCGCGCCCGGTGGAGGGTGGCTACATCGTGAACGGCAAGAAGATCTTCGCCAGCCTGTCGGGTGCCGCCGACTACTACGGCATCCTCTGCACGGAACGCACGGGCAACGAGCCCGCCAGCCGCCGCAACACCCTCTATCTCGCGATCCCCGCGAAGGCTGAGGGCGTCACCATCGTCGGCGACTGGGATCCGCTGGGGATGCGCGGCACCGTTTCCCGCACGCTGCTGCTGAAGGACGTCTTCGTGCCGGAGGACGCCATGCTCATGCCGCGCGGCGTCTACTTCCAGGCCGCCGGGCGCTGGCCACACATGTTCATGACGCTGACGCCGACCTACATGGGCCTCGCCCAGGCCGCCTACGACTTCGCCGTCTCCTACCTCCGCGGCGAGGTGCCGGGCACGCCCCCCGTGAAGCGCCGCATGTTCCCGACGAAGCAGATCGCGGTTGCCGAGATGCGGATCATGCTCGAGCAGACCAAGGCCCTCTGGTTCCAGGCCATCCGGGAGGCCCGCCCCGACCCCACGCGCGAGCAGGTGCAGCGCGCCTATGCCGCGCAGTACACGGTGATGGAGAACGCGAACGCCCTCGCCACCAAGGCCATCCGCACCTGCGGCGGCCAGGCGATGCTGCGCAGCCTGCCGCTGGAGCGCATCTACCGCGACAGCCGCTGCGGTTCCCTCATGCTGCCCTGGACCGCCGAGATCTGCCTCGACCGCCTCGGCCGCGACACGCTCTACAAGCCCGGCGAGAAGGACGAGTGACCAACCTCGCCGCCCCCATCGACCGCAACGCCGCCTTCGCACCGGACAAGGTCGCGATCCGCTTCGAGGGAGCCGCGATCACCTACGCGGAGTTCGCGCGGGAGATCGCCCGCGCCGCGCACCTGCTGCGCACGCGCCACGGCGTGCGCCCCGGCGACCGCGTGGCCGTGCTCGCGGCGAACGCGCCGTCCTATCTCTCGCTGCTCTACGCCTGCGCCCGCCTCGGCGCGATCCTGCTGCCGCTGAACTGGCGCCTGGCCGCGCCGGAGCTGCGCTACATCATCGAGCACGCCCAGCCGCGCATCGCCTTTGCTGAAGCCGCCTTTGCAGAAACGCTGCACGAGGCAGCGCCCGATCTGCCCACCGCCCCGCTGGCCATCCCCGAAGGTTCCGAGGACAAGGATGGCCCTGGCACGCTCGATGATCCCTTGTTGCTCGTCTACACCTCCGGCACCACCGGCCGCCCCAAGGGCGCGCTGCTGGCGCAGGAGGCGCTGTTCCACAACGCGGTCATGAGCCACCACATGCACGGCATGACGGCGGAGGATCACGTCCTCTCCGTTCTCCCTTTTTTCCATGTCGGCGGGCTGAACATCCAGACCACGCCCGCCCTCCAGGCCGGCGCCACCATCACCATCCACCCGCGCTTTTCCGCCGACGTCGTGCTGGCGGCGGTGGCGAAGGACCGCCCCAGCCTTCTGCTCACCGTGCCCGCCACGCTGCGCGCCCTGATGGCGGCTGCGGGATGGGAAACGACCGACCTCTCATCCCTCCGGGCCATCAGCACCGGCTCCGAGCCCGTGCATCCCGCCCTGGTCGGGGCCGTGACGGCCCGGGGCCTGCCGCTGCTGCAGGTCTACGGCGCGACGGAGAGCTGCCCCATCGCGATCTACACGCGCCTCGGTTGCGCGACGACCGCGCCGACCTCCACCGGGCTGCCCGGTCTTCTCTGCGAGGCCCGCGTGGCCGACGACGACGGTCGCGAGCTTCCGCCCGGCACCGCTGGCGAGGTGCTTCTCCGCGGCCGCAACCTTTTCCGCGGCTACTGGCGCGACGAGGCCGCGACGGCGGCCTGCATGCAGGGCGGCTGGTACCGCACCGGCGACATCGCCACCCGCGACACAGCCGGCCATTTCCACGTGCACGACCGCCGCAAGAACCTCATCATCTCCGGCGGCGAGAACATCTACCCCGCCGAGGTCGAGCGCGTGCTGCTGGAGCACCCCGCCATCGCCGAGGCCGCCGTGCTCGGCGCGCCCGACCCGAAATGGCAGGAGGTGCCCGTCGCCTTCCTCGTCCTCCGCCCCGGCGCGGCCCTGGCGGAGGAGGCGGTGCGCGAGCACGTCGCGGCCCAGCTCGCCCGCTTCAAGGTGCCGCGCCGCGTCGTCTTCACCGACACCCTGCCGCGCACCGCGCTCGGCAAGGTCCGCCACTTCGAGCTCCGCCCGCTGATGGAGACCGCCCGCGCATGACGCCGCCCGCCCGCCGCCTCCGCATCGCCGTGCTCGGGGGCGGCAACGGCTCCTTCGCCGCCGCGGGCGACATGACCCTGGCCGGGCACGAGGTGCGGCTCTGGCGGCGCGACGCGGCCGCCGTCGAAGCCCATCGCGCCGCCGGCGGCAGCATCGCCGTGAAGGATGCGCGCGGCACGCAGGAGGCGCGCCTCGCCCTCGTCACCACGGACATGGCGGAGGCCCTGCGCGGCGCCGAGCTGATCCTCTGCCCCGCCCCCGCCACCGCGCAGCCCGACATCGCCCGCCTCCTCGCCCCCTGCCTGGCGGACGGGCAGGTCGTCTTCCTTCCCCCCGGCACGCTCGGCACGGTGCTGATGGCCCGCGCGCTGCATAACGCGGGCCGCGCGCCGAGGGTAGCCTTCGCCGAGACCGGCACGCTGCCCTGGCTCGCCCGCAAGCACGGGCCGCACCAGGTCTCGATCACCGTCCGCGCCACGCGGCTTCCCGTCGGCGTCTTCCCGCTGGATCGCGCGGAGATGGCGCTGGACGTCATCGGCGCCGCCTTCCCCGGCGTGATCGAGCCCTGCGGCGATGCCCTGTCGGGCGCGCTGATGAATGCCGGCGCCATCATTCACCCCCCGCTCATCGTCATGAACGCGGGCCCGCTCGAGCACTTCGAGAAATGGGACATCCACAACGAGGGCACCGTTCCCGCCATCCGCCGCACCACGGACGCGCTGGACGCCGAGCGCGTGGCGGTGCGCGAGGCGCTGGGTTACCGCGCCCCGCACTTCCCGCTCGCCCACCACTACGCGAAGACCGGCGAGGAATGGATGTACGGCCGCGCCTCGCATGACCGCCTGACCGAGTCCGGCGACTGGCGGGAGCGCATCGTGCTCACCGAGCACCGCTACATGATGGAGGACCTTCGCCTCGGCCTCTCCCTCATCATCTCGGCGGCCGAACTCGCGGGCGTGCCGGTCCCGCTCGCGCGCGCCTTCTCCGCCATCGGCGCTGCCATCCGCGGTGAGACGCCGGACTTCGCCGGCCGCACCCTGGCCGATGCCGGCCTCGGCGGCCTCGACCGCGTGGGCATCGCCCGGGTCCTCCAGCATGGCTTCTGAGCGCCCGCCCATCGCCTGCCTCGGCGCCGGACGCATGGGCCGCGGCATCGCCGTGGGATTCGCCTATGCCGGCCACGAGGTCGCGCTGGTGGACGCCAAGCCCCGCCCGCCCGAGGCCTTCGCCGCCCTGGAGCGCGAGGCCCTCGCGGAGATCGGCGACGCGCTCCGCACCCTCGGCGAACTCGGCCTCTTCGATCCCGCGCACGCCGACTCCCTGCTCTCCCGCGTTCGCGTGGTGCCCGAAGCAGCCGCCGCCGGGGCCCTGGGGAAAGCGGCCGTGGTCTTCGAGGGCGTGCCCGAAATCCTCGACCTCAAGCGCGACGCCCTCGCCCGCGCCTCCGCCATGATGGCGCCCGGCGCCATCCTCGCCTCGACCACCTCCACCATCCTCGTGGACGATCTCTCCCCGGCGGTGGCCGACCCGGCGCGCTTCCTCAACGCCCACTGGCTGAACCCCGCCTATATCGTCCCGCTCGTGGAGGTATCCCCCGGCCGCGACACCGCGCCCGAGACGCTGGCGCGCCTGAACGCCCTGCTGGAATCCGTCGGCAAGGTCCCCGTCACCTGCGCCGCCAGCCCCGGCTTCATCGTCCCGCGCCTGCAGACGCTCGCGATGAACGAGGCCGCCCGCATGGTGGAGGAGGGCGTCGCCAGCGCGGAGGAGATCGACCGCGCGGTGAAATACGGCTTCGGCTTCCGCTTCGGCGTTCTCGGGATGCTCGAGTTCATCGACTGGGGCGGCGGCGACATCCTCTACCACGCCAGCCGCTACCTCACCGGCGCCCTCGGCCACGAGCGCTACCGCGCGCCCGAGGTGATCGAGCGCAACATGCGGGACGGCCGGATCGGGCTTCGCACCGGGCAGGGTTTCCTGGACTATGCGGGCCGGGACATCGATTCCTACCGCCGCCAGCGCCTCGGCGCCCTGGTGGAGAGGCTGCGGGCCGAAGGGCTCGCCAAACCACCCGTGCTGCCGGACTGAACCGGGGCGCGACAGGGGACGACGCGCGGAGCCACGGCCGCAGGCATCAGGAGACGCTGGATGATCGGTCGAAGGGATTTTTCAACATTGGCGGTTGCCGGGGCGGCGGCCACCGCCACGGGGGCCCGCGCCCAGGGCCCCTGGCCGGAGCGCCCGCTCCGCTGGGTCGTCGGCTATGCCCCCGGCGGCGCGAGCGACATCTTCGCCCGCATGATCGCGCGCCAGATGGGCCCGGCGCTCGGCCAGAACATCGTGGTGGAGAACCGCCCGAGCGGCGGCGCCATCGTGGCCACGGAGAACGTCGTCCGTTCCCCCGCCGACGGCTACAGCCTGCTGCACGTCGACAACGGCGTGCTCGTCTACAATCCCGCCCTCTACGCCCGCCTGCCTTTCGACCCCGACCGCGACCTCACCAGCGTCGGCTTCATCGGCCGCTTCCCCATGCTGGTGGTGGTGCGCCCGGAGAGTCCCTTCACGGACTTCCCCTCCATGCTGGCGGCCTCGAAGACGCGCAGCATCACCTTCGGCACCCCCGCCGTCGCCTCGCCGCACCAGTTGGCGATGGAGGTGCTGAAGCGCCGCTCCGGGCTGGACGCCACCCATATCCCCTATCGCGGCATGCCCGCCGCGATGAACGACATGGTCGCGGGCCAGGTGGACTGCGTGGTGGTGGACGTGACCAATGGCCTTCCCTTCCTTTCCACCAACCGCGCCCGCGCCCTGATGGTGGTGGGTGACAGCCGCGCCGTCGCGCTGCCGGCGGTGCCGACCGCCGTGGAGCTCGGCTATCCCGGCGCCGTGGCCTATGGCTGGCAGGGCGTCTCCGTCGCCGCCGGCACGCCGCCGGCGGTGGTGGAGCGCCTGAACGCCCTTCTCCGCGCGGCGATCGAGAGCCCGGAGGTCTCGAAGCAGATGCGCGACATCGGCGCCGAACTCGTCCCGCGCAGCGCCGCGGAGATGGCCGAGTTCGTGCGGGCGGAGAACGCCGCCTGGCGTCCCCTCATCCGCGACCTCGGCATCCGGCTGGACGCCTGAGCCCTCAGGTCCCGCAGAAGGTCATGTAGGGCTGCTCGGGCGCGCCGGGTGCCACGTCGGCGCCCGGCTGGTCCTCGAAGGGGCGCGTCACGCTCGCCAGAAGCGCCTCGAAGGGTGCGAGGTCGTCGCGCTGAACGGCGGACTCCAGCGCGGCCTCCACGAGGTGGTTGCGCGGGATCACCGCCGGGTTCACCGCGTGCATCGCCGCCGCGCGGGCCGTCGGGTCGCCGCCCGCCTCCGCCAGCCGCTCGCGCCAGCGCAGCGCCCAGGCGTCATAGGCCGCGGGATCGGTGAACAGCGCGCGCACCGCCGCATCCCCCGCCTCGTCCTCCGCCGCGCGGCAGAGGCGGCGGAAAGTGAGGGTGAAGTCCGCCCCGTTCTCCGCCATCGCCTTCAGCAGGTCGCCCGCCAGGGCGTGGTCTCCGGCGCGGTCGCCGGGCAGCCCGATCTTGGCGCGCAGGCCGCCGAGATAGGCCGCCTCGAAGGCCGGTGCGTAGCCGGCCAGCACCTCCTGGGCGACCGCCACCGCCGCGTCCTCGTCCTCGGCCAGCAGCGGCAGCAACGCCTCGGCCAGCCGGGCGAGGTTCCACTGCATGATCCCGGGCTGGCTGCCATAGGCGTAGCGCCCGCCATGGTCGATGGAGCTGAACACCGTGGAGGCGTCGTAGGCGTCCATGAAGGCGCAAGGCCCGTAGTCGATCGTCTCGCCGGAAACGGAGGTGTTGTCGGTGTTCATCACTCCGTGGATGAAGCCGATCAGCATCCACTGCCCGACCAGCGCCGCCTGACGCGCGACCACGCCTTCCAGCAGCGCGCGGGCGGGGGAGGGGGCCTCGGCCGCCTCGGGGTAGTGCCGGGCGATGGCGTGGTCCGCCAGAACCCGCAGCGCCTCCACGTCCCGCCGCGCGGCGAAGAACTGGAAGGTGCCCACCCGGATGTGGCTCGACGCCACCCGCGTCAGCACCGCGCCCGGCAGCGGCGTCTCGCGCATCACCGCCTGGCCGGTGGAAACCGCCGCCAGTGCCCGGGTGGTCGGCACGCCCAGCGCCGCCATGGCCTCGCTGACAAGATATTCCCGCAGCACCGGCCCGACCGCCGCCCGCCCGTCCCCGCTGCGCGAGAAGGGCGTGCGGCCGGAACCCTTGAGCTGGATGTCGAAGCGCGCGCCGTCCGGCGCCACCACCTCGCCGAGCAGGATCGCCCGCCCGTCGCCGAGCTGGGGCGAGAAGCCGCCGAACTGGTGCCCGGCATAGGCGGCCGCGATCGGCTCCGCCCCTTCCGGCACCCGGTTCCCCGCGAGGATCGCCACTCCCTCCGGCGAGGCCAGCGCCGCGGGATCGAGCCCCAGACGCTCGGCCAGGGCGGTGTTCAGCCGCAGCAGGCGCGGGGCCGCGACCGGCGTCGGGTCCAGCCGCGCGCGGAAGCGGTCCGGCAGGCGGGCATAGGAGTTGTCGAAGGGAAAGCGGACGGTGCCGCCCTCCCGCGTCGCCTCGAGGGTCATCGTCATCCCGCTCAGATCGAGCCCGGCGGGTGCGGAAACAAGGTGGGCGCGCATCGCGTCGCCGCGAGCAGGAAGGCGGGAGGCGCCCCTAAGCCAGCGCCCTTTCCCAGTAGCGGAGGCTCACCGGATCGATCACCCCGCCCGCTTCCGCGTTCCGCGCGGAGATGGCCGCGTGAAAGGCCGCCGCTTCGTCCCGGTCCAGCAAGTCCCGCGCGGCGGCGATGATCCGCGTGATCCGCCGGTGATTGTGGTCATGCCGCACCAGCCAGTGGTCGGTCGCGGCATAGAAGCCCGCCATCCGCTCCAACGCCGCCCGCAACCCCGCCTGCGCCCGCGGGTCGGCACGGATCGCCGCCGCTTCCGCCGCCCCCAGCACCGGCGATCCCGGCACCGCCTGGCTGGGGTCGGGCAGGGGGAACAGCCACTGGATGAAGTCGTGCACCGCCTCCAGGCGCGCATCGTCGAAGGCCAGCACCTCGGCCAGCCGCCGCCCTTGCCCGTCGCGCCCCTCGCCGCGGAGGAAGTGCCGGATGAGGTCGGTCATGAACACTCCTCTCGTTGCGTCCCCGAACGGCTTCGCGCCCGGCCGCCCTTGGTCTAAGCACGCGGCGATCCGACATGACACGGAGGACAGAAACGGCTCGGCCGCCGGGCGCCCCGTCCTCTCCGCCCCTTTCGGAACCCTCATGCCCTATATTGTCGAAGCCGTCCTCTTCCTCGCCCCCTTCGCCCTCTATGCTCTCTGGCTGCGCTTCAACCCGGGGCGCGCGGTGGCCGCCCATGCCGTGGCCCTGGCGCTGCTGGGCCTCTCCATCTCCATCGGCGCCGCCATCTGGTACGGGCTGTCCCGCGGCATGGACCCCTACACCGCCTATGTCCCCCCGCGCGTGACCTCCGAGGGCATCGCCCCCGGCCACGCCGGCGAGGAGCGTTCCACCGGCGCCTGGCCGACGCTCAGGAACCCGG
Source organism: Muricoccus vinaceus (assembly GCF_042433125.1). NCBI lineage: Bacteria > Pseudomonadati > Pseudomonadota > Alphaproteobacteria > Acetobacterales > Roseomonadaceae > Muricoccus > Muricoccus vinaceus. The sequence continues at coordinate 169,015 of NZ_JBHLVZ010000043.1, forward strand.
ACCCGGGACCGCTGCGACAGTGAGCGCGCCCGATCCACGCCCGCCCGGCCCTTTCCCCGCCGATCCCCCCGCAGGCCACATCGAGCCGCCCTCCTTCCTGGCCGAGCCCGCATCCGCCGCCGTGCTCGCGGCCCTGCCCGGCGCCCGCGCGGTGGGCGGCGCGGTGCGGGACGCACTCGCCGGCCGGCCCGTGGCCGACGTGGACGTCGCCGCTCCCTTCCCACCGGAGGAAATCGCCGCCCGCCTCATGGCCGCCGGGCTGCGCGTGCACGAGACCGGCCTCGCCCACGGCACCGTCACCGCGGTGCTGGCCGGCCAGGCCGTGGAGGTTACCAGCCTGCGCCGCGACCTGGTCACTGACGGCCGCCACGCGGTCGTGGAATGGACCACCGACTGGCGCGAGGATGCGGCCCGGCGCGACTTCACCATGAACGCCCTCTCCCTTTCCGCCAGGGGCCACCTCTGGGACTATTTCGGCGGCCGGGAGGACCTCGCCGCCGGCCGTGTCCGCTTCGTGGGTGATCCCGCCACCCGCCTGGCCGAGGACCATCTCCGCGCCCTCCGCTTCTTCCGCTTCCAGGCCCGCTACGGCGTCGGCCAGCCGGACCCCATCGCCGTCGCCGCCATCCGGGATGCCGTTCCCAGCCTCGCCCGCCTTTCGGCCGAGCGCGTCTGGACCGAGATCAAGCGCCTCCTCGCCGCGCCCGATCCCGCCGGGGCGGTGGCGCTCATGGAGGAAACCGGCGTCCTCCCCGCCCTCCTCGGCGCCGATTCGCTCGGCGCCTCCCGCCACCTCCGGGCGCTCTCGGAGATCGGCGCCCCCGCCGACCCGATGCTGCGCTTCGACGCCCTGCTCACCCACGGTGCCGCCGCCGCGGCGCGCCGCCTGAAGGCGTCGAACGAGGAGGTCGCCCGCCTGGTCGCCCGCTACCGCGCCGGCCACGACCTCCTGCCCCTCCAGCCCGGGATCGCGACGGGCGGCCCGGAGGACGACGCGCTTCGCCGCCTGCTGGCCGAGCAGCCCAAGCATCGCCTGCTGGATGCCACCTGGCACCGCCAGGCCATCAACCGCGCCTGGTCCTGGCAGGGGCCGGACGACGCCGCCTGGGACCGGCTGCGGGCCCGCCTCCTGGCCATGCCCGTCCCGGTGTTTCCCCTTCAGGGCCGTGACGCCCTCGCGATGGGGGTGCCGCCCGGCCCCTCCGTCGGCCGCCTTCTCGCCGAGGTCCGGGCATGGTGGATGGAGGGGGGCTGCACCGCGGACACCGTTGCATGCCGGGCACGATTGGCGGGCCTGATGAGGAACATTCACGGCAAGGCCCTTCCGGAGGGCTGACGGACCGGTTTACGGATTGTCCACACTTCTCCGGAACCGTTGCCATGAACGCGAACCTCGCCCTCTGGGCCCCGCGCGTGCTCTCGATCCTGCGGATCGTCGCGGCCTTTATCTTCCTGCTGCACGGCACGCAGAAGCTCTTCGCCTTCCCTGGACCGCCGGCGGGCGGCAACCTGCCGCCGCTTCTCTCCCAGTACGGCATCGGCGCCATCATGGAGCTGGTGGGCGGGCTTCTGCTGCTGTTCGGCCTCTTCACCCGGCCCGTCGCCTTCCTCCTGGCCGGCGAGATGGCGGTCGCCTACTGGCAGTTCCACTTCCCCCGGAACTTCTGGCCGACCCTGAACGGCGGCGACGCGGCCATCCTCTACTGCTTCATCTTCCTCTACCTCGTCTTCGCCGGCCCCGGCCCCTGGAGCGTGGACGCCACCCGCGACCGCAGCACGACCAACCGGATCTGACGCCAAGCCTCCTGGCCCTGGCGGGGCCTGTGCTGTAACCGCCCGCCATGGCCAATTCCCGGACCGACAAACCCGGCAAGCGCCGCCTCGACCCCGAGGCGGCGCGCGCGCTTCTCGCCCGCCTCTGGCGCGAGGAACTGCGCCACCACCCGCGCCGCATCGCCCTCGCCCTGCTCTGCACCGCCCTGGTCGCGGGGCTCACCGCCCTTTACCCGGTGATGATCCAGCAGGCCTTCGACTTGTTCGCGAAGCCCGGCGCCGATGGCGGCCTGCAGATCGTCTGGGCCATCCCGCCCGCCATCGTGCTGCTGACCTGCGCCAAGGCGCTGGCCCAGTACGGCCAGGCCGTTTCCATCCAATCCACCGTGCTGCGCGTGATCGAGGGGCTGCAGAACCGCCTCTTCCGCGCCCTGACGCGGGCCGACCTCGCCATGGTCGCCCACGACGCTCCCGCCCGCCACGCCGCCCGCTTCACGGCCGATGCGGCCGCCATCCGGGAAGCGCTGACCAAGGCCATCAACGCCATCGCCGACGTGCTGACCGTCGTCGGGCTCGTCGCCTCCATGGTCTGGCTGGACTGGAAGATGTCGCTCATCGCGGCGGCGCTCTACCCGGTTGCCGTCGTGCCCATCCTGCGCCTCGGCAAGCGCATCCGCCGCGCCTCGGGCGGCATGCAGGAGAGGGTGGGGGAGGCAGCGGCCAGCCTGACCGAAAGCTTCGCCGCCGCCCGCGTGGTCCGCACCTACCGGCTGGAGGAGGCCGAGGAGTCCCGCGCCGCCCGGCTCTTCGCCGATCTCCGCGCCAGCCTTCTCTCCATCGCCCGCACCCGCGCCAGCCTCGATCCCATGCTGGAGGCCATCGGCGGCTTCGCCGTCGCCGCCATCCTCGCGGTCGTCGGCTGGCGCGTCTCCCAGGGGGAGGGGACGGTGGGCGAGTTCACCGGCTTCGTCGCCGCCCTCCTGATCGCCGCCCGCCCCGTCCGCGCGCTCGGCAGCCTCAACGCCGCCCTTCAGGAAGGGCTGGCCGGGCTGTCCCGCGTGAACGCCGTGATCGATGCTCCCCGCCGGATCACCAGCCCCTCCGGCGCGCCGCCCCTCCCGCCCGGCCGCGGCCGGATCGCCTTCGAGGGCGTCCACTTCGCCTATGAGGCCGATCGCGGGGCCCTGCACGGCGTCACCTTCAGCGCCGAGCCCGGCCGCACCGTGGCCCTGGTCGGTCCCTCCGGCGCCGGCAAGTCCACCGCCCTGGCCCTGGTGCCGCGCCTGTACGACCCCACCGCCGGGCGCGTGACGGTCGATGGCGCAGACCTGCGCGCCGTGTCCCTGGAGAGCCTGCGCGACGCCATCGCCTATGTCGGCCAGGACGCCACCGTCTTCGACGACACGGCTTACGCCAACATCGCCAGCGGCCGTCCCGGCGCCACGGAGGCGGAGGTCGAGGCCGCCGCCCGCGCCGCCGCCGCGCACGACTTCATCCTGGGCCTTCCCCAGGGCTACGGCACCGTTCTCGGCCCCGGCGGCGCCCGTCTCTCGGGCGGCCAGCGCCAGCGCATCTCCCTCGCCCGCGCCCTGCTGCGCAACCCGCGCATCCTCCTGCTGGACGAGGCCACCAGCGCGCTCGACACCAACAGCGAGGCCGCCGTGCAGGCCGCGCTGGCGACGCTGCGCGCCGGCCGCACCACCCTGGTGGTCGCCCACCGCCTCTCCACCGTGCGCGACGCCGACCTGATCGTGGTGATGGAGGCCGGCCGTGTGGCCGAATCCGGCACCCATGCCGAGCTTCTGGATGCGGGCGGCCTCTACGCCGGCCTGGTCCGCGCGCAGGCCTTCGCCCCTGCCTGAGAGGTCCCCATGCACCGCATCATCCGCGCCGCCGATCTCCAGCCCCGTCCCTGGCCCAACGGCCTCGGCATCACCCGCGACATCGCCGCGCAGGAGGCCGGCGCGGAGAACCCGGGCTGGCTGATCACGGTGGCCGACCTCGCCGGGGATGCCGCCTTTTCCCACTTTCCCCGGACCGACCGGATCTTCACCCTTCTCGGCGGCGCGGGGGTCACCCTTGAGCTGGATGGCCACCCGCCTCTGCCCTGCCTCCCCTGGGTGCCCGCCAGCTTCCCCGGCGATGTCCCCACCTTCTGCCGGATGGCCGGCGGGGCCGCCCGCGCCTTCAACGTCATGACCGGCCGCGGCCACGAGGCCCGCGTGGCCGTCCGCAGCATCGCCGCGGGCCACACGGTGCGCAGCACTCCCCGATGCACCGCCATCTTCTGCGCCGAGGGAAGCCTGACGGTCGGGAACGAGCGGCTCGGAGCCGGGGACACGATGCTGCATCCCGGCGCGACGGCCATCGAAGGGCCGGGGCTCGCGCTCATGGTGGATATCTGAGGCGCCGGTGTCCCTCGGGAGGTTCTGCCTCCCGAACCCTCCACCGGGGTGGCAGCGGCCACCCCGGACCCTGCGATCGGTGGGGTATGCGCCTGAGGTCATCGACCTCCGGCGACTGACAGGTCAGCCCTCGCGGCCATGACAAATATTCAAAGGCGCTGCCTTCTTCCGTGGCGGCGCCAAAAACGGACCACGGGGTCCGGGGAGCCCGCCGGCTTTCCGGCGGAGGGTCCGGGAGGCGGCGCCTCCCGGAGTCGCCCGCTCCTCACTCCCGCCGCAGCACTCCATCCACCACCCGGTCCGCCCAGGCCTTGCTCCGGAACGCCGCCCGCAGCCCCGCCTCGTCATACCCGTCCCGCACCCAGTCGAGGAACGGCACCCGCCCTTCGGCCTCGCGCGCGTAGAGCCGGAAGAAGGCGTCGAGAATCCCGGTGCGCGACGCGCTGACATGGCCGTGCCGCCAGTGAAGCTGCGCCAGGGCCTCCGCGCTCGTCCCGCCGCCCAGGATCAGGAACACCCCCGCGGCGAGCCCCGTCCGGTCGGCGCCGGACTTGCAATGGATCAGCGCCGGCTCCGCCATGGCCCCGAAGATCCCCGCGAGCCGCAGCAGCCTGTCCCGGTGCGGCGCGCCCCGGCTCTCGAAGGGGGCGTCCACGTGCACCAGCCCCAGCCGTGCCGCCTCGGCCCGCGACAGGGCGTCGGAGCCACAATTCACCCGCTCCCCCCGCAGGTTGATCACCGTGCGCAGTCCGAGCCGCCGCGCCGCATCCCGCAATTGCCAGGGGGAAGGGTGATTCGAGCGGTAGAGGCGCCCCGGCGACACCACCCCCCAGTTCCGCCAGCCCTGCCGGAGGATCGCGTGGTCCACGAAAAGGCTGTTCACCAGGGCGGCCCGGCGTCCGGCTGGGGTCGTCAGGTCCTGCGGCATGGGGCGGGAGATAGGGTGGGAAGGGGCCATCCGGCAATCGGCGAGCAATGCCGCGGGAAACATCCCCCTCCGGCCCTGCGTTAGTATTCCTCACCGAAGAACGAGGAGGCCCGCCATGTCGAAAGCCCATCTGCCGCCGGTTCCGCCCGCCAACCAGGCGCCGCACGGCGGCAACACGCCCGGCGAGGGCGAGGTGAATCCCAAGGACGCCCGCAACACCGCCGACAACCGCGGCAAGCTCGATCCGGGGCAGCAGAACGCCACCGGCATCAACACCCACCACCAGGGTTACCAGCAGGACCGTTGATCATGCCCAAGGGAAACGAGGAATCCACCGACCGCTCGGCCGGCGGGCCCGGCAGCAGCCACCAGGGCGGCAACCACGGCCACGCGCACCGGGAGAAGGGTCACACCGAGCCCGGCGCGGCCACCAACAGCAGCAAGAGCCAGGTGTCCGGCGGTGGTGGCGAGCGCGACAGCCACCACACGCATGATGCCGAGAAGAAAGGCGAACGCAGCGGCTCTTGAGGGCAGCGGCGCCTGGGCCAGGGCGGCTTTGCCGCCCTGGCCGGGTCAGTCGGCACGTGCGCCGGTGATCCGGACCGCTTCCTGCCACATCGGCCGCTCGCTCTTGCCGCGGGCCGCCGCCCCCTCCGGAGTGGACCAGAGCAGCTTGGTTCCGGCCTGAAGCGCCCGCCGCTGCATCGCCTCGTCCTCTGCCACGGCCTTGAGGGCGGCGTTCAGCCTGTCCACCACCGGCCGCGGCGTCGCCGCCGGCGCCACCATGGCGGCCCAGGATGTGATCACGAAATCCGGCATCCCCGCCTCCGCCATGGTCGGCAAGTCCGGCAGGCTCGGCCAGCGCTCCGCTCCCGTCACCGCGAAGGCGCGCATGCGACCCTCCTGGATGATCGGGATGTAGGAAGCGAGGTTGTCCACCGCGACCGTGAGATCGCCCGACAGCATGGCCGGGATGATCTGCGCCGCGCCCCGGAACGGCACGTGCTCCGCGTTCAGGTTCAGGCGGGCCGCCATCAGCGCGCCCGAGAGATGCGCCGTGGTCCCGACCCCCGGGCTGCCATAGGTGATCCCGTTCGGGCGCGCCCGGGACCAGGCGATGAACTCGGACAGGGTGCGCGCCGGGCAGTGCTGGCTGCTGACCACCACCACGTTGGGCAGCTCATAGGTCAGCGCCACCGCAACGAAGTCGCGGTCGATTTCCCAGGGCATGCGGGAATAAAGATACTGGTTGATCGAGAAGTGCCCGATCGTGGCCATGCCCAGCGTGTAGCCATCGGCCGGTGACTTGGCGATCGCGTCCATTCCGATGTTGCCGCCCGCGCCCGGCCGGTTCTCGATGACGAAGTTCTGCCCGAGCCTGGACTGGAGCTGCTCGCAGTAGATGCGCGTCATCACGTCGGTCGATCCCGCGGGCGGGAAGGGGACGATCACCCGCACCGCCCGGCTCGGCCAGTCGGTCGCGGCCGGCTGGGCCCCCGCGGGGCGGATGAAGGGCAGGGCCAGGCCCGTGCCGAGAAGGGAACCCAGGAGGGGGCGGCGCGCGACCATGGGGAGGTGTCCTCGTTCTTGCTTGGCGCCCAGCCTAGCGGCCAGCCCCGTGCCGGGGCCAGCCCCCGGACCCCTCAGGGCCAGCGCACCTCGGGCGGCATGGACATCAGGATCGCCTCCACGTTCCCACCGGTCTTGAGGCCGAACAGCGTGCCCCGGTCGTGCAGCAGGTTGAACTCCACGTAGCGCCCGCGGCGGATCAGCTGCGCCTCGCGCTCGGCCCCGGTCCAGGGCTCGTGCATCCGGCGGCGGACAATGGCGGGATAGGCTTCCAGGAAGGCCTCTCCCACGTCCCGGGTGAAGGCGAAATGGTCCTCCAGCCGCGCGCCCTCCGGCTCGTCCCGGCCGAGCCAGTCGTAGAAGATTCCCCCCAGCCCGCGCGGCTCCCCCCGGTGGGGCAGGAAGAAGTACTCGTCGCACCAGGCCTTGAAGCGCGGGTAGTAGTCCGGGTCGTGCCGGTCGCAGGCGGCGCGAAAGGCGGCGTGGAAGCTTGCCGCGTCCATCCGGGCTTCCGGCGACTCCGGGAACATCGGCGTCAGGTCCCCACCCCCCCCGAACCAGCTGCGGCGGGTGGTGATGAAACGCGTGTTCATGTGGGCCGCCGGCACCCGGGGGGAGCGCATATGCGCCACCAGGGAAACGCCCGTGGCCAGGAAGCGCGGGTCCTCCTCCGCCCCGGGGATCTGCCTGCGGAACTCCGGGCTGAACTCCCCCCAGACGGTGGAAACATTGACCCCCACCTTCTCGAAGACCCGGCCCTTCATCACCGACATCACGCCGCCCCCGCCCTCCGGCCGGTCCCAGGCGGTGCGCTCGAAGCGGCCCGGCGGCATGCCGCCGTGGGCCCCGGTGCCGCACTCGTCCTCGATCGCCTCGAAGGCGGCGCAGAGCCGGTCGCGCAGCCCCTCGAACCAGGCCCGGGCCGGGCCGGCCATGGAATGGAACCCGGCCTCGGCCGGGCCCTGGGCGGCCTCTCCGGGAACATTCTGGTCCGTCGTGTGTGTCATATGCCTCATCGTCGTGTTGCGGCGCGGTTGGCGCCGTTGCCACCCTGCATTCCCAACCTTTATATGACGGCGGAACCGGCTTGGCACCGCGCAGCCGCGCGCGCCCGGCCACGCCCCGCTAGGCCCCCGCCGGCCCGGACCTTGTCCGGGCCGCCCGGGCCCTGCGGGAGACAGTGCAACCGCCCCTCCTGTCGCGCCCCCGGCGCCGCACGGGTGGGGACGGAGAACAGGACGAGCGATCGAATGGCCGATGTGCTGGCTTCCCCGCCCAAGACGAGCCCCTCCGAGGCGGGCCCGCGTCAGGCCGATCCGGTCGGCGTGCACCACGAGGAAGGCCCGCCCCGCCGCGACTTCCTGAAACTTGCCGCCGGCTCCTTCGCGGCGGTGGGGGTCGGCGTGGTGGTGTGGCCCTTCATCAACTCGATGAATCCGAGCCAGGACGTCCTGGCCCTGGCCTCCACCGAGGTGGAGCTGGGCCCGATCGCCGAGGGACAGGCCATCACCGCCATGTGGCGCGGCAAGCCGGTTTTCGTGCGCCGCCGCACCCCGCAGGAGATCCAGGAGGCACGCGCCGTTCCGCTCGGCGAGCTGCGCGACCCCGCCACCGACCAGTCCCGCACCAAGCCCGGCAAGGAGCAGTGGCTGATCGTCGTCGGCGTCTGCACCCATCTCGGCTGCGTGCCGCTGGGCCAGAAGCCGACGGATGCGCGCGGCGACTTCGGCGGCTGGTTCTGCCCCTGCCACGGCAGCCACTACGACACCGCCGGCCGCGTGCGCCGCGGCCCCGCGCCGCTGAACCTCGCCGTTCCCGATTACACCTTCACCTCCGACACCCGAATCCGGGTCGGCTGAGGAGCCAAGAACAATGCCCGAGGGCCTTCACGAGTCCGACGTCAAGAACCCGGTGCTCCGCTGGGTCGACCAGCGGCTGCCCGTCATCTCCATGGTGCAACGGGAATACGGCACCTTCCCGACGCCGCGGAACTTCAACTACTTCTGGAACTTCGGCGCGCTCGCCATGATCAGCCTCGCGATCATGATCGCGACCGGCGTCGTGCTTTCCATGCAGTACACGGCCAACACCCACATGGCGTTCGACTCCGTCGAGCGCATCATGCGGGACGTCAACTACGGCTGGCTGCTCCGCTACATCCACGCCAACGGGGCCTCGATGTTCTTCATCGTGGTCTACATCCATATCTGGCGGAACCTGAACTACGGTTCCTACAAGACCCCGCGCGAGCTGCTCTTCATGATCGGCGTCGTCATCTTCATCCTGATGATGGCCACCGCCTTCATGGGCTACGTGCTGCCCTGGGGGCAGATGTCCTTCTGGGGTGCGACGGTCATCACCAACCTCTTCTCCGCCATTCCGGTGGTGGGGCAGAGCATCGTGACCTGGCTCTGGGGCGGCTTCTCGGTGGACAACCCCACCCTGAACCGCTTCTTCTCGCTGCACTTCCTGCTGCCCTTCGTGATCACGGGCGTGGTGTTCCTGCACATCGCCGCGCTGCACATCACGGGCTCGAACAACCCGCTCGGCATCGAGCCGAAGGGGCCGCAGGACACGATTCCCTTCCACCCCTACTACACCTCCAAGGACAGCATCGGCATCGTCGTCTACCTGCTGGTCTTCGCCCTGCTGGTGTTCTTCGCGCCGAACATGCTCGGCCATGCCGACAACTACATCCCGGCGAACCCGCTGGTCACGCCCGCGCATATCGTGCCGGAATGGTACTTCCTGCCCTTCTACGCGATCCTGCGCGCGGTTCCGAACAAGCTGGGCGGCGTGGTGCTGATGGGCGGCGCGCTGGTGGTGCTGTTCTTCCTGCCCTGGCTGGACTCCTCGCCGGTGCGTTCCATGCGCTTCCGCCCGATCGCCAAGTGGGCCTTCCTGCTCTTCACCGCGAACTTCTTCGTGCTGATGTGGGTGGGCGGCAAGCCGGCCGAGGCGCCCTACATCCTGATCGCCCAGGTCTGCACGGCCTACTACTTCGCCTACTTTCTGGTGATCCTGCCCTTCCTGTCCAAGTTCGAGCGTCCCTTGCCCTTGCCCGAAAGCATCAGCCGAGCCGTGCTGTCGCACCGGGGCGGGGGTCCCCTGCCTGCCGGCGCAACGGCCAAGCCGATGGAGAAGGCGTGATGCGCCCCTTGTTCACCACCGTTAAGGCGGCCGCCGTTGCGGCCGCGCTCTTCCTCGCTCCCGCGCTCGGCGCGGGGGAGGCGCGCGCCCAGGGTCACGACGTGATCAACCTGCCGGACACGAAGTTCACCTTCGATGGCCCCTTCGGCACCTTCGACCGTGCCTCCGCCCAGCGCGGCTTCCAGATTTACAAGGAGGTCTGCTCGAGCTGCCATTCCATGCGGCAGCTCTCCTACCGCCACCTCACCGGCATCGGGCTGAACGCGGCGCAGATCGCCGCGCTCGCCTCGCAGTTCCAGGTGCAGGACGGGCCCAACGACAACGGCGAGATGTTCGAGCGCCCGGCCCGTGCCGCCGACCACTTCCGCCGCCCCTTCGCGAACGACGCCGCGGCCCGCGCCGCCAACAACGGTGCCCTGCCGCCGGACCTGTCGGTGATCGTGAAGGCCCGTGAGGGCGGGGCGGACTACATCCACGCCCTGCTGACCGGCTACGAGGAGCCGCCTCCGGGCGTCACCGTCGCCGAGGGGATGAACTACAACAAGTACTTCCCGGGTCATCAGATCGCCATGGCCGCCCCGCTCAACACGGACGGGCAGGTGGAGTTCGCCGATGGCACCAACGGCACCATCGACCAGATGGCGACCGACGTGACCACCTTCCTGTCCTGGGCGGCGGAGCCGGAGCTGGAGCAGCGCCGCGCCATGGGCGTGCGGATGGTGATCTTCCTTTCCATCCTCGGTGGCCTCGCCTACGCCGTGAAGCGCAAGCTCTGGGCCGACCTGCACTAGGCCAGCCCGAAGCAGGCCCCAAAACGGGAAGGCCCCGCTCCGGTGCAAACCGGGGCGGGGCCTTTTCCGTTCGGGGCTCCCGCCGGGCTTCAGGACCGCGCGGGCGCATCCAGCAGGGCCCGGGCCCGGGCACAGGCAGCGGCCCCGGCCGCCTGCAGGTCCTCCCAGGCCACGGGGCGCGACAGCAGGAAACCCTGCGCCGCGCCGACCCCGAGCCGGGCCAGCACCCGCAGCTGCGCCGCTTCGTCCACGCCCTCCGCCACCACCGGCGTGGAGAGCGCGCGGGCCATGCCGACCACCGCCTCCAGCAGCGCCTCCCCCTTGGGCTCGCGCGCGCAATCGGCCACCAGCCCCTGGTCGATCTTGACCGAGGCGAAGGGAAAGCCGCGCAGGCGCGCCAGCGTGCCGTGCCCGCCGCCGAAATCATCCAGCGCCACGCGCACGCCCAGCCGTGCCAGTCCCTGCATGTTTCCGCGCGCCGCTTCGGGGTTGCCCGTCAGGGACCGCTCGGTCATCTCGATCATCAGCAACTCGCCCGCAGTGCCCCGCCTCTGCAGCGCCGCCGCGACCTGGTCATCGAAGCCCGGCATCCCGAAAGTGCTGGCCGAGGCGTTGACGGAAATGGGGTAGGGGAGCCAGCCCGGGCCGATCAGCCGGCAGGCCTCGTCGATCACCCAGCGGTCGAGCGCGCCGGAGAACCCCATGCCCTCGATCACGGGCAGCACCTCCGCGAGGGGAAGCAGGACTCCCGTCTCGGTCCGCCACCGCAACAGCGCTTCGGCGGAGCGGACTTCCAGGCGCGAAAGGTCCACGATCGGCTGGAACACCAAATGGAACGGGACCTTGCCACCTGGCGCGAAGGCTTCGCGCAGCCGGTCCTCCAGGAAGATGCGCCCCGGCACCTCCTCCTCCGGCACGGCGCCGGCCGCGCGCGTGGTGCTGCGCCCGGCCCGCTTGGCCGCGTAGAGCGCCGCATCCGCCTGCTCCATCAGTGCGGTCGCGTTGCTGTCGCCCGCCTCGCCCGGCCGGGCCAGGGCGAAGCCGATGGAGGCGCGCAGCGGAACGGAGGAGCCGTTCAGCACGAAGGTGTCGGCCAGGCCGGCATGAATGCGCTCGGCCAGCGCCATCCCGGCATCCACGCCCGGAAGGCCCCAGGCCAGCACCACGAACTCGTCGCCACCCGGCCGGGCGACCGCGTCCCCGTCGCGCACCGCCTCCTGCAGGCGCCGCGCCACCTCCACCAGCGCCCGGTCGCCGCCGGCATGGCCGTAGGTGTCGTTGATCGGCTTGAAGCCATCCAGGTCGATCATCAGCACGCCAAGGTGGCGCACGTCCCGCCTGGCCAGGGCCTCCGTCATGCCCGCGCGGTTCAGCAGGCCCGTCAACGGATCGGTTCGGGCCGTGCGCTGCACCTCCTGGATCGCCCAGCGGAGCGAAAGCGCGGCCGATGCGCCGCGCGCCAGATCCTGGAGCCGGTCCACAATGGCCGGCGACAGCGTCCGGGGATGGCGGTCCAGCACGCAAAGGGTGCCGACCGCATTGCCGCGGCTGCTGAGCAGCGGGGCACCCGCGTAGAAGCGAAGGTTCGGATCGCCGGTGACCAGCGCATTCGCCTGGAAGCGCGGATCGGCCTGCAGGTCAGGCACCACCATCACTTCCGTCGGATTGAGGATGGCATGCGCGCAGAAGGCGTCGTCACGTGGCGTGGGGCCGGCCTGCAGGCCTTTCAGCGCCTTGAAGAACTGCTCGTGCTCGCCGACCAGCGACACGCCGCAGATCGGGGCACCCACCAGATCGCTGGCCACGCGCACGAAGGCTCCAAGCAAGTCCTCCGTCGCGCGATCGAACTCTGCCAGTTCCGCAACATCGAACAACCGCGCCGCCTCACCCGCGGGCTGCGGAACCACTGTCATTCCCCAAGTATCTCCCTGCCGTCACGAAACGACCACCATGCCGCGACGTGAAGCCGGGAGGCTCCACTCCGCGGACCCTGCGCCGGCCACCCTGGTGCAGGCCGCCCCGCTCCGCTAGAGCGGGCGCCGAATGCCAAGCGCCAAGGCGCGACACCGCCACGCGGAGCTCATCATGCCTGAAACGATTGCCCCGGTCATCGGCCTAATCGGCGGATCAGGCCTTTACGACATCGAGGGGCTGGAGAACCGCCGCTGGCAGCGGGTGGAAAGCCCCTGGGGCGAGCCTTCGGACGAGCTGCTCTTCGGCACCCTGGCGGGGGTCTCCTGCGTCTTCCTGCCGCGCCATGGCCGCGGCCACCGTGTGCCGCCGAGCGAGCTGAACTACCGTGCCAACATCGACATCATGAAGCGCGCGGGCTGCACGGACATTCTCTCGCTCTCGGCGGTGGGCAGCCTGAACGCCGACCTGCCGCCCGGCACCTTCGTGATCGCCGACCAGTTCATCGACCGCACCTTCGCCCGCAAGAAGTCCTTCTTCGAAACGGGCTGCGTCGCGCATGTCTCCATGGCGCATCCGCTCTGCCCGCGCCTGGGCGACGCGCTGGAGGAAGCCGCGCGCGACCTCGGCCTGCCCCACAAGCGCGGCGGCACCTACCTCGTGATGGAAGGGCCGCAATTCTCCACCCGGGCGGAGAGCGAGCTTTACCGCGCCTGGAGCTGCGACGTGATCGGCATGACCAACATGCCCGAGGCCAAGCTCGCCCGGGAGGCCGAGCTTTGCTACGCCACCGTCGCCATGGTCACCGACTTCGACTGCTGGCACCCCGGCCACGACCACGTCACGGTGGACGCGGTGGTGAAGGTGCTGCTGGCCAATGCCGACCGCGCGAAGGAACTGGTGCGCGCCGTGGTGCCGGCGCTGGGCGCCGCGCGCGGCCCCTGCCCCGCGGGTTGCGACCGGGCGCTGGATGCCGCCATCGTCACGGCGCCCGACAAGCGCGACCCCGCGCTGATGGCGAAGCTGGACGCCGTGGCGGGGCGGGTGCTGCGCGCCGCCTGAACCACCGGGAGTGGGGGCGAATCACTCCGGCCTGCCCTGCGCGCCGGAGCTCGCCCCCGATCCCTTCGCCCGGCGCCGCCGCCCCGGCATGAAGGCCATTGCCCCCGCGACGCCGAGCGGGAACCCCATGGGCAGCGGTAACCGCGAAAACCCATTCGGCGCCGGATGGGGAATGGACAGCATCGTGAGGAAGGCGGCGGCGGCGAGCAGCGTCGGGACCGTGAAGTTCCGCCTTCAGCCCAGATGCGAGGAAAGAAAGGCGAGTGCCCGGCCTCCCGCGAGTTCCGTGGCGGCCGCATCGTAGCTGGAACGGTCCTCGCAGGCGAAGCCGTGCCCGGCGCCTGGGTACACATGGACCTCGACCCCTGGCTGCGCCTGCCGGATCAGCTCGACATCCGCCAGCGGAATGCCCTTGTCCTCCTCGCCGAAGTGCAACTGCACGGGGCAGTGCGGCACCTCCGTTCGGGTGCCGGCGATGCCGCCGCCGTAATAGCCCACCGCCGCCCGGAAACGGTCCGAACGCGTGGCGCCCCACCAGGCGATGGTGCCGCCCCAGCAATAGCCGATGATGCCGTGCGCCGCGCCCTGGGGCAGGGCGTCGGCCGCCGCCGCCACGTCCAGCATCACCTTGTCGTCCGGCACCATCTTGCGCAGCGCCATGCCGCGTTCCCGGTCCGGCGCCTCGTAGCCCAGCTCCACGCCCCGCTCGGCGCGGTCGAACAGAGCGGGGGTCACCACCGCCCAGCCGAGGCTGCCCAGGTGGTCGGACAGCCGCTTCATGTGCGGATTGACCCCGAAGATCTCCTGGATCACCACCAGCGCCCGCTTGGCATCGGCGGGACCGCTGCGCCAGGCGGAAAGCCGGTGTCCATCGGCCGCGGTCAACTCGATCTGCATGGGATGGCTCCGGCAATATGGGCCAGCTATCCTGGGCCCATGGCCGAGATCGTCAACCTGAACCGCGCCCGGAAGACCCGCGCCCGTGCGGTGGCAACGGAAAAGGCCGCGGCCAACCGCGCCGCCCACGGCCGCACGAAAGCCGAGCGCCTGCGCGACGCCGAGGAAAAGGCCAGGCGGGACGCGCTGCTGAACGGCGCCCGCCTGGAACATGGCCCGGATAAATCCGGGCCGGGCTGAGGCGCCTCAGCCTTCCTTCTTGGCCACCAGGCCGCGCACCTCGTCCATCGCCTCGGAGAAGCGCTTGTTCAGCACGGTCAGCGCCTCGGCGTTGGACTTCTGGATCAGGTCCGCCAGCTCCTTCATGTTGCCCACCGCGCGCTCGTAGGTGGACTTCATCAGATCGGCCTGATGCGCCGCGCGGGTCTGCGGATCGGTGCTGGAGGTCGCCCCCCGCACGGCGTCCGTCATCTCGCTCATCGACTGCTGCAGGATTTCCATGTGCCGGCGGGCAATGGCCTGAGCCCCTTCCAGAGCGACGCGGTTCGCGGCGGACAAGGCCTCGAGGTTGCGGCGCTGCGCCGCGGCCAGTGCCTCCACGTCCATCATGGGCAGCCTCATCTCGGACAGCATGCGCATGGGGTCCATCTCCGTGGGCAGAGTGGGGCGGTCGGACATGGATTTTCCTCCTTGGGGGGTGCGGCCATCCTGGCCGTCCTACCCCGGACCTGCAAGCGCAACCGGCACGTCAGGCCAGGGCCGGGCCGTCCTTCCCGTGGCGCTTGCGCGAGGGCGACGCGGCAGGACCCTCGCCGGGCGCCTCGGGGCCGAGGGCCGAGGGCGGCGCGGGATCGGACGGGGACAGGGGCTCGCCGGTCAGCACGTCGCCGGGATCGCCACCCATGCCCGGGAGGTCCGGGCCGCTGGCGGCGTCGGCCATCATGATGCCGGTGTCGCCGATCGGTGGCTCCTGGAAGCTGTCCGGCGACAGTGGGGCGGGCTCCATCGCCTCCTCGTCGGTCAGGCGAAGGGTGCGGGCGATGCTCTCGGCCCGATCCAGCGCACGGTCCAGCGCCGCCATGGTCGGGCCCAGGTCCACGCTTTCGTCGTTTTCCCAGGCGCGGGCGGTGGCGACCCAGACGCCCGCCAGGCCCTGCACCCGCAGCGCGCCCGCGATGCCCGCGGTGGAGATCCCCGCCCCTTCCAGCGTCCAGGCCATGGAGGCCATCAGGATGGGCGAGAGCAGCAGGGCCGAGAGAGGGTCGCGCATCAGGTCGCGCTGCATGCGCAGCACGCCTTCGCGGTGCGGCGCCAGCGCGTCGAGCCGCCGCATCAGCAGATCGAACACTCGGTCCCGCGCGCTGCCGAAGCCGTGCTGGCCCGGAACCGTGCCCTCCAGCACCGCCTGGTCCACCACACGGGCATGGGCGCGCAGCAGCGCGACGGGCGTTGGATAGCGCCCGCGCAGATCCGCCAGCGTTTCCCCGCTCTCGGCGGCGATGCGGGCGAAGGTGGTGCCGTGCCACCCTTCCCGCGCGACCACGCGCCAGAAGGCATCGAGAAGGGCCGGGGAGGGGGCGTCGCGCGTGTCCATCGCCTCGCAACATGGCGCGTCCACGGAGCGTATCAACCTCATGGGGTGATCCGGAGGAAGCGGCTATCCCGCCAGCTCGCGGGACCGCCGCGTCGCGGCGTCGACCGCCTGCGGCACCAGGGCAGGCCAGGCGTGCTCCGCCATCAGCACCGCGAGCGCCTGCTCCGTCGTGCCCTTGGGGGAGGTGACGTTCTGCCGGAGCACCGCCGCGTCCTCCGCGCTGCGCGCCAGGAGCGCGCCGGAACCGACCACGGTCGCCCGCGCCATCCGCCGGGCGAGATCGGCCGGGACCCCCTGGTCCAGCGCCGCCCGTTCCAGCAGCTCTGTCAGCAGGAACACATAGGCCGGGCCGCCGCCGGAGATGGCGGTCACCGGGTCGATCAGGCTTTCCGCCTCCACCCAGGCCACCTCTCCGGTGGCGGAGAGAAGCTGGTCGGCCAGCGCCTTCTGTTCCGCCGAAGCCCGCCGCCCGGCGCAGGCCACGGTGAAGCCCTGGCCGATGGCGGCCGGGGTGTTCGGCATGGCCCGCACCACCGCGGCCCCGTCCAGCATCCCGTCGAGGCCGGAAATGGTCCTGCCCGCCATGATCGAGACGAACAGGGCGCCGCCGCGCGCGAAGGGCCGGTAGGAGGGCAGCACGGCATCCGCCTGCTGCGGCTTGGTGGCGAAGATCACCGCCTCCGGCACGAAGCCCGACGGAATGCAGTCGGCCTCCGGCACCACCTCCACGCCCGGGTGGTGCGCGAAGGCCTCGGTCGAGAGCTTGTGCGGCTCCACCACCACGGCACGGGAAAGGCCGCGCTCCAGCCAGCCATGGAGCAGCGCGCCCCCCATCTTGCCGCAGCCAACAAGCAGGACGGGCGGCAACAGGTCAGACGACATGGGACGATCCTTCGAAGCTCGCCCGCCAACCGGCGGGCGGGCCCGAAGGTTTCAGGCTTCGCCGACGCAGTCCAGCATGGCGGCCGCCAGCGCCTCGGTGGGCGGCTTGCCGCCCCAGAGCACGAACTGAAAGGCGGGAAAGAAGCGCTCGCACTCGGTGATGGCGATGTCCACCATGTCCTCGAGGCTTTCCACGCTGGCGGAGCGCGCCCCGCGCAGCAGGACGGCGTGGCGGAAGACGGGCACGCCTTCCTCGCCCTCGATGCCGAAATGCCCGATCCACAGCTTCTCGTTCGCCAGAGCCAGCAGCTCGTGCAGGCGCCCGCGGGCGGAGGCCGGGACCTTCATGTCGAAGGCGCAGGTGAAATGCATGGCGCTGATCTCGGTGGACCAGGCGAAGTGAAGGCCATAGTCGCACCACTTGCCCGGGGCTTCCGCGGCCATCTCGCCGTCCGAACGGCGGTCAAAGGCCCATTCGTTGGCCGCCACGATCTGCTCGACGACGTCGAGCGGGTTGGCGGCCCTGTCCCGGGTGGCAGCGAGGGTGGCTGACATGGCGTCACCTCCTATCCGAGACGGACAGACCCCCCGAGTCTGGTAGCGAATCGGTCGGGCCAGCCCCAACAGGTTGATACTGCGATGCCGAACGCAGCGGCAACCCCGAAGGCTGCAACGAATTGGGTCAGATGCCCCCGCCGGCCTCCGTCGGATCGGTGCCCGCGCCGGTTTCGAAGGGTGTGGCATCCGGGGGGGCATCGTTCATGCGGGCCTCAAGGGCGGCCACGCGCTCGGCCAGGGACTCCGCCTGTTCCCGCGCGCGCCGCGCCACCTCCAGCGCCGCGTCCAGCTCCTCCCGCTTGACCAGGTTCAGCCGGACGGTCAGCGCCTCCACCTGGGCCTGCACCGCGCTTTCGATCTCCGCCCGGACGCCCGAGAGGACGGAGAAGGCGCCGCCCGCCATGCCCGCGAGGTCGTCGAAGAACTTGCCCCGGCCGCCGCCGCCGAAGTTGCCGGACCCGAAGCCGCCGGTTCCGAAGCCGCCGGTTCCGAAGCCCGAGCCGAACCCGCCCGAGCCCGGGCCGCCTGCCCCGCCCGTGCCGGAGGGGCCCGAAGAACCCTGATCACCCTCGCGCATCGTAGTATCCTCGATCTTGCTGTTCCCAACATGGTCCCGCCGGGGCTGCGGGCGTAGTCCCCGGCGAGATTTCGTGGGCGTTGTTTTGTGGCCGCCCCAGGGAAGGCGCGGCGTTTCACCCGCCGGGGCCGCCGGGCTGCGGCGCGCCGGACCCGGGCCGTGTCTTCCAGAGGCTGTAGAGGATGCCGCTGGCCAGGATCGCGAAGGTCACGCTGAGCGAGACGGTGGGCGGGATCTTCCCGATGCCCATCAGCTCCGCCGCGAAGACCTTGGCGCCGATGAAGATCAGCACCACCGACAGCGCCACCTTCAGGTGCGCGAAGCGGTGGATCATCGCGGCAAGCGCGAAATAGAGGGCGCGCAGCCCCAGGATGGCGAAGATGTTGGACGTGTAGACGATGAAGGGGTCCGTGGTGATGGCGAAGATCGCCGGCACGGAGTCCACGGCGAAGATCACGTCCGCCACCTCGACCATCACCAGGGCCATGAAGAGGGGCGTGACGAACCAGGTGGGCCGGCCGGTGGCGGGGTGGGGCAGGCGCACGAAGAAGCGCTCCCCGTGATGCGCCTCGGTCACGTTCAGCCGCCGCCGCATCAGCCGCACCAGCGGGTTCTCGGAAAGGGGGCGCTCCTTTTCCGCGAAAAGCAGCATCTTCACGCCGGTCGCGACGAGGAAGGCCGCGAAGAGATAGAGCACCCAGGAGAACTGCGTGACCAGAGCGGCACCGAAGCCGATCATCACCGCGCGCAGCACGATCACGCCCAGGATGCCCCAGAAGAGCACGCGGTGCTGGTGGATGCGCGGCACGGCGAAGAAGGAGAAGATCATCGCGATGACGAAGACGTTGTCCATCGCCAGCGTCTTCTCGACCACGAAGCCGGTGAGGTAGTTCATCCCGGACTCGGCCCCGAGCGCCCACCACACCCAGCCGCCGAAGCCGAGGCCGAGCGCGATGTAGAGCGCCGAGAGCCCGAGGCTCTCCCGCGTGCCGATCTCGCGGCTCTCCCGGTGCAGCACGCCCAGGTCGAAGGCCAGCAGGGCCGCGACCAGGGCCAGGAAGCCCAGCCACATCCAGGCGGGCGTTCCCAGCCAGGCGGCCGAAAGCCAGTCGGCGAAAAGGGGAAAGGCGGATTCCATGCGGGCCACTCCATGCCGGCTCGATGCCGAAGAGTGATCCGACATCGCGGAGCAGCCGGAGGCTCTCGCCAGAGGGGCCCGGATCAGGGGTCCGCAACGAACTGGCCCAGCACCGTTCCGGCTTCAAGAGGCCGGACGGAGGAGAGCCTCCATTTCCGCGCGGCGGGATCGGGCCTATACCCCGCGGCGCTCCCGTTCCCGGCCGAAGGCTGCGCGATGTTCACCACCCCCGGCATTGGCGGCCCCCCCGCATGATCCCCGCGATCCTCTTCCCCGCCTTCGACCCGGTGGCCATCGCCATCGGCCCCCTGGTCATCCGCTGGTACGCGCTGGCCTATATCGTCGGCATCGTCATCGCCTGGCAGATGGCGCGCCGCCTGGTGACCCGCCCGCCCGCCGCCGCCACGCCCGAGCAGATGGACGACTTCGTCACCTGGGCCACGCTCGGCGTCATCCTCGGCGGGCGCTTCGGTTACGTGCTGTTCTACCGGCCAGACCTGATCTGGACCGCGCCCTGGGAAATCCTCTACCTCTGGCATGGCGGCATGTCCTTCCACGGCGGCGCCCTCGGCGTGATCGTCGCCATCATCTGGTTCGCGCGCCGCAACCGCCTGCCGCTCCTCCTTTTCGCGGACCGCATCACCAGCGTCGTCCCGGTCGGCCTCGGCCTCGGGCGCATCGCCAACTTCGTGAACGGCGAGCTCTGGGGCCGCGCGACCGACGTGCCCTGGGCCGTGATCTTCCCCCATGCCGGGCCCGAGCCGCGCCACCCCTCCCAGCTCTACCAGATGGCCATGGAAGGCCTGATCCTGCTGGCGATCCTTCAGTGGATCATCCGCACGCCCTCGCTCCGCGCCCGCCCCGGCCTCACCTCCGGCGCCTTCCTGGCCGGCTACGGCATCGCACGCATCGTGGGCGAGTTCTTCCGCCAGCCCGATGCCCATCTCGGCTTCCTGTTCGCGGGCGCCACCATGGGCCAGCTTCTCTCCGTCCCCATGGTGCTGGTGGGCGCATGGCTCATGCTCCGCAGCCGCCGCCTCGCCGAGGTGCCCGCGGCTTGAGCGAGCCCTCCATGGAGCGGCTGGACGCCTTCATGGCCCGCGCCAACGCCGCCTACTACGCGGGGCGCGACCCCTTCGGCGCCGGCGGGGACTTCACGACGGCGCCCGAGATCACCCAGGCCTTCGGGGAATGCCTGGGCCTCTGGGCCGCCGTGACCTGGACGCTGATGGGCAGCCCGGACCCCGTGATCCTGGCCGAGGCGGGCCCCGGCCGCGGCACGCTGATGGCCGACGCGCTCCGCGCCGCCCGCGCCATGGTCCCGGACTTCGCCCGCGCCGCCCGGCTGCACCTGGTGGAAACCTCGCCCCTCCTGCGCGAGGCCCAGCGCGCCCGCCTGCCCGAGGCCACCTGGCACGAGGACGCCGCCTCGCTCCCGGATGGCCCGCTGATCCTGCTCGCCAACGAGTTCCTCGATGCCCTGCCCATCCGCCAGTTCGTCCGCCGCGACGGCGCCTGGGCCGAGCGCTGGGTGGCCGGTGGCGCCTTCGCCGAGCGCCCCGCCTCCGGGGTCGCCCTGCCCGGCACGGGCGCGGAGGGCGAGATCCGCGAGGTGAACGAGCCCGCGCTCCGCCTTGCCGCCACCCTCGGCGCCCGCCTGGCCGCGAGGGGCGGCGCCGCCCTGTTCCTGGATTATGGCCCGGCGGAAAGCGCCCCGGGCGACAGCCTGCAGGCCATCCGGGGGAGGGAGGCCGCCGATCCCCTGGCGGAGCCCGGCACGGCCGACCTCACCGCCCATGTGGACTTCGCCGCCCTTGCCCGCACGGCCCGGGCGGCCGGTGCCGCCGCTCACGGCCCGGTGCCGCAGGGCGTTTTCCTCTCCGCCCTCGGCCTGCACAGCCGCGCCGCCGCCCTTGCCGCCTCCGACCCCGGCAGGGGTGCCCGCCACATCGAGGCCGCCACCCGCCTGACCGCGCCCGAGGCCATGGGCCGCCTGTTCAAGGCCCTGGTCCTCTGTCACCCGACCCTTCCCACCCCGCCCGGCTTCGAGACCGCATGATGCCCACGCCCGTGCCCCCTGGTGCCGAGTTCCTGACCGCCCCCGGCCTGTCCGGCATGCCCCACGGCTTCTTCACCCGGCGCGGTGGCGTCTCCGCCGGGCGCTTCGCCAGCCTCAACTGCTCCCTGTCCGGCCAGGACGAACCGGAGGCGGTGCGGGAGAACCGGGCCCGCGCCATGCGCGCCCTGGGCACCGAGCCCGCCTCCCTGTCCGGCCTGTTCCAGGTCCATGGCACCGCCGTCGCCGTGGTGGAGGCGCCCGTCGCGCACGAGGCCCGGCCGCATGCGGACGGCGCCGTGACCAACCGGCCCGGCGTCACGCTGGGCATCATCACCGCCGATTGCGGCCCGGTGCTCTTCGCCGATCCGCGCGCGGGCGTGGTCGGCGCCTGCCATGCCGGCTGGCGCGGCGCCCTGTCCGGGGTGCTGGAGGCCACGATCGAGGCCATGGAAGCGCTCGGCGCCGCCCGCGCGGACATCGCCGCCAGCCTCGGCCCCTGCATCCGCCAGCCCAGCTACGAGGTGGGGCCCGACCTGCGCGAGGCCCTGCTGGCCGCGGATCCCGCGGGAGGCCGCTTCCTGGCGCCCGGCGCGCGGGAGGACCGCTGGCAGTTCGACATGGCCGGCCTGATCCTGGCCCGCCTGCGCGCCGCCGGCGTCGCGGCCGAGGCCCTGCCGAACGACACCCTGGCCGAGGAGGACCGCTTCTTCTCCCACCGCCGCCGCACGCTGGAGGGTGGCGGCCCGATCGGCCACCAGCTTTCCGCCATCGCGCTCCCTTTCTGAGGATCGCCCCCTTTCTGAGGATCGCCCTGGCGCGAGGGCGCCGGGCCAGGGATAAGGGCGCCCGATGCCGTACATCTTCATCTTCCTGGCGCTCGCCTTCCTGACCCTGGTCGCCTCCTGCGTGCTGGGCTGACTGCCATGCGCCCCTTTCTGAGCCTTCTGCTGCCGCTGGCGCTGCTCGCGGCCTGCGGGCCCCTGCCGCAGCCCTTCCGCGGCAACCCCGGCGCCGAGGGGCGCCGGCTGGCCGCGCCCCCGGCCTATCGCATCGCCGTGCCGTCCCCCTCCACCGCGCTGCTGTCCGACGTCGCCTCCAGCGACTTCGCCGTCGCCGTGGCGGAGGCGCTGGAGGCCGCCGAGGTTCCGGCGGTCGCCGGCCCCCCCGCGCCGCTCGACTGGCGCCTGGACATCAGCGCCGACCGCGAGGGCCAGGGCGTGGTCCCGGCCTATGCCGTGCGCGATGCCGATGGCCGGGTGCTCGGCCAGGCGCGCGGCGCCTCGGTCGGCGTCGCGGAGTGGAGCCAGTCCACCCCCGACCTGCTCCGAAAGGTCGCCTCCCGCGATGCCGGGGTGGTGGCGGGCCTGCTGTCCCGCGGGGAGGCCGCCCGCCGCGCCTCGGAAACGGTCGCCTTCAACGGCGCGGGCGGCCCGCCGCGCGTGCGCTTCACCGGTGTGCGCGGCGCCCCGGGAGACGGCAACCAGGCGCTCGCCACCCGCATGCGCGAGTTCCTGGCCTCCCAGGGCCTTGTGGTTCAGGACGGGGCCGATGGCGCCGCCTTCGCCGTCTCGGGCGAGATCACCATGGCCGCGGGGGCGGCCCGCAAGCAGCGGGTGGAAATCCTCTGGAAGGTGTCCCGCCGGGACGGACACGACCTCGGCCGCGCGCTCCAGCTCAACGAGGTGCCGGCCGGCAGCCTGAACGGCCTTTGGGGGGATGTGGCCTATGTGGTGGCCGAGGAAGCCTCGGTGGCCGTGCGCGACATCATCGCCAATGCAGGCGGCCTGGGCGAGGCCGCGGCTCGCAGGGACCAGCCCCCGGCTCCTCCCGCTACCGTCCCCCCGCGCGCGCCGTAACCTTCGCGTGCGCGGCGCCGCGCTGGCATGCGCCCTGCGTGGCCCGCGCAGCCACCCCTGCCATGGACTTGACCGCGGGTGGTTGCTATCCCCCGCCCGCCCCAAGCCGCCGCGCCAGCACCCGCACGGCCCGCGCGCGGCGCGCCCGGAGAATCCACGCGGATGAAGATCCTCGCCTGCAACAGCAACCGCCCCCTCGCCGAGGCGGTGGCAGCGGCCCTCAACCTGCCGCTCACCCAGGCCTCCGTCCGCCGCTTCGCGGACCTCGAGATCTTCGTCGAGATCCAGGAGAACATCCGCGGCGAGGACGTGTTCGTCATCCAGTCCACGAGCTATCCCGCCAACGACAACCTGATGGAGCTGCTGATCACGCTGGATGCGCTGCGCCGCTCCTCGGCGCGCCGCATCACCGCGGTCATCCCCTATTTCGGCTATGCCCGGCAGGACCGTAAGTCCGGCCCGCGCACGCCCATCTCCGCCAAGCTGGTCGCCAACCTCATCACCCAGGCCGGCGCCGACCGCGTGCTGACGCTGGATCTCCACGCCGGGCAGATCCAGGGCTTCTTCGACATTCCCGTGGACAACCTCTTCGCCGCCCCCCTCTTCGCGCGCGACATCCAGGAGCGCTTCAAGGGCCGCGACCTGATGGTCGTCTCGCCCGACGTCGGCGGCGTGGTGCGCGCGCGCGCCATCGCGACGCGCCTGCACACGGACCTCGCCATCATCGACAAGCGCCGCCCCCGCGCCGGCGTGTCGGAGGTGATGAACGTCATCGGCGACGTGGATGGCCGCGATTGCATTCTGGTGGACGACATCGTCGATTCGGGCGGCACGCTCTGCAACGCCGCGGACGCTCTGCTCAAGAACGGCGCGCGCTCGGCCTCCGTCTATGTCACGCACGGCGTCTTCTCGGGCGGGGCGGTGGCCCGCATCGGCGCCGCGCCGATCCAGCACATGATCACCACCGACAGCATCCAGGCGACGGAAGCGGTGCGCGTGTCCTCCAACATCAAGCAGCTCACCATCGCGCCGCTTCTGGCCGAGGCCATGCGCCGGATCAGCGAGGAATCCTCGGTCTCCACGCTGTTCAACTAAAGCCGCCGCAGCGCCTCGCGCGTCGCGTCGTCCAGCGGGAAGAAGGTTTCCACCGTCAGCTCGGACAGCGCCACCTCGTGCGCAGTCCCGAACACCATGGTGGTGGTTAGGAACGACATCTCGTCCTCACCCACGCGCAGCCGGAAGGGCAGGGCCAGCGCCTCCGGCTCCTCCGCCCCGCCGGGCGGCGCGGGATAGGCGCGCAACTCCCGCAACAGCTCCGCCAGCGCCGCATCCCCCGACACCGTGGCCTGCCGCGCCAGGCGGGACAGCAGGTGCCCCTTCAGCGTGCCGAGGTCGCCCACGCGCGGCGCCAGGCCGCCGGGGTGCAGCACCAGCCGCAGCACGTTCACCGGCGGCGCCAGCAGGGCGGCATCCGCCCCCCGGATCAGGGCCGCCACGGTCGCGTTGGCCGAGACGAGGTTCCAGTGCCGGTCCACCGCCAGCGCGGGATTGGGCGCATGGGCGGCCAGCACGGCCTCCACCGCCGCCCGCGCCGGCGCCATGGCGGGATCGCCGATCGGCCGCTCGGGATAGGCCGGCGCGTATCCGGCCGCGGCCAGCCACAGGTTCCGCTCCCGCAGCGGCACCTCCAGCTGCTCCGCCAGGCGCAGCACCATGCCCCGGCTGGGCATGGCCCGCCCCGTTTCCAGGCAGCTCAGGTGCCGCGTGGAGATTTCCGCCTCCAGCGCCAGGTCCATCTGGCTCATCCGCCGGCGCTGCCGCCAGGCGCGGAGGTGGTCGCCGATCGGGGCTGCCCGTGTGCTCATGGAAACGAGCCTAACCCCGTCGCCCGCGGCGTCTCCATGACCTCCGAGGTCATCGACCCACGACCGGCGCCAGGCCCAGGGTCCGCCCGCCGGCACTTCCGCCGGTTGAACGGAGCCAACCCATGAACGCCTCCCCCTTCCTCCGCCGCGCCCTGCTGCTGGACGCGGCGGCGAGCGGCGCCACCGGCGCGCTGATGCTCCTCGCGGCCGGCCCGCTGGCCGGGCTCACCCAATTGCCGCCCGGCCTCCTCCGCGCCGCCGGAGCCGTGCTGATCCCCTATGCGGCCTTCGTGCTCTGGCTGGCGCGGCGCCCCTTCCCGGCGCGCCCGCTGGTGCTCGCGGTGATCGCGCTCAACGTCCTCTGGGCCGCCGAGAGCGCCGCGATCCTGGCGCTGGGCTGGGTGGTGCCGAACGCGCTGGGCCAGGCCTTCGTGCTGGGCCAGGCGCTGGTCGTCGCGGGCTTCGCGGGCGTGCAAGCCAGTGCCTTGCGCGGGGCGCGCGCCCTCGCCGCCTGAGCGCTTCGCCCGCGCCCGCGCCGCGGGGCGCGGGCCCGGACACGGCGCCCCCCTTCAACCCCGCTCCTATTTCGGCCACCCTCCGCCCCCGCAAGGCTGAGGAACCCGCCAGATGAAGCTTCACTACGCCCCCGGCGCCTGCTCCATGGGCATCCACGTCATCCTCGAGGAGATCGGCAAGCCCTATGAGCTGTCGTCCGTCGCGCTCAAGGACGGCGCGCAGCACAAGCCCGAGTTCAAGGCGGTGAACCCCAAGGCCAAGGTGCCCGCGCTCGATCTCGGCAACGGCGGGCGGGCGCTCACGGAATGGCCGGCCATCGCCCTCTACCTCGGCGCCGCCAACCCCGAGGCCAACCTGCTGCCGAAGGATCCCGCCGCCCAGGCCCGCGCGCTGGAGGCGATCGACTACGTCACCGGCACCATCCACCCCAACGCCTTCACCCGCCAGTTCCGCCCGGGCAACTTCTCCGTCCGCGAGGAGGACCACCCGCAGGTGATCGCCCAGGCGCAGGAGAACGCCGACAAGTTCTTCGACCTGCTGGAGAAGAACTGGACCGGCGACACCTGGGTGCTGCCCGAGGGCTATTCCGTGGCCGACGCCGCGCTGTTCTTCGTGGAGTTCTGGCAGGCCAGGCGCGTCGGCAAGCCGTTGCCGCCCAAGCTGGACCGCCACCTGAAGGCGATGCTGGAGCGTCCGGCGGTGAAGCGGGTGCTGGAGCAGGAAGGGCTGGCCGCCTGAGAAGGGAAGGCCGGGGAACACTCCCGCGGCTTTTCAGTCCGATGACCGAACCCAACCCGATCCCCTTCTGGTTCCTCCGCCACGGCGAGACCGACTGGAACGCCCGCATGCTGTCCCAGGGGCAGGTGGACATCCCGCTCAACCCCGTGGGCCTCGCCCAGGCCGGGCGCGCGGCGGAGGCCCTGGCGGACAAGGGCATCCGCACCATCCATTCCAGCACCCTCGGCCGCGCGCGCGTCACGGCCGAGATCGTCGCCGCCCGCCTCAACCTGCCCATCACCTTCGACGAGGGCCTGATCGAGTGCGCCTTCGGCGTGCAGGAAGGCCAGGAGATGTCCGGCTGGTTCGACGACTGGATCGCCGGCACCACGACGCCCGAGGGCGCCGAGCCCTTCGCCGACCTGCGCGAGCGGGCCGTGGCCGCGATCAACCGCGCGACGGCCAAGGAAGGCCCCGTGCTGGTGGTGGCCCACGGCGCCCTCTGGCGTGCCTTCCGCCAGGCGGCGGGCCTGCCGGCCAATATCCGCACGCCCAACGCCCTGCCGCTGCGGGTGGAGCCGCCGGCGGCGGGGGAAGGCTGGCGCCTCGTCCCCGCCGAACTCGGGGCCTGAGCTAGTCGGCGCGGATGTTGGCGCGCCGGATCACCGGCTCCAGCGTCCGCTTCTCGTTCTCCACCAGGGCGGCGAAGGCCTGCGGGCCGGTGCCGCCCAGGATGGTGCCCTGCTCGGCCAGCCGCCCGCCGATCGCGGGGTCGCGCAGAGCCTCCGCCACGGCATCGGCCGCCGCCGCGATGATGGCGTCCGGCGTGCCCGCCGGCGCGGCCATGCCGAAGGCCGTGCCGAACAGGAAGCCCGGCACCCCGGCCTCGGCCGTGGTCGGCACGTCCGGCAGTTGCGGCAGCCGTTTCTCCGTGGCCACCGCCAGCGCCCGCACGCCCTTGCCGCGGATCTGCGGGATGATGTTCGGCACGTTGTCGATGACCATGTCGATGTTGCCCGAGACGAGGTCCGTCACCGCCGGGGCCGCGCCGCGATAGGGCACGTGCTGGATGTCCGTGCCCGTCGCGCCCTTGAACAGCTCCAGCGCCAGATGGAGGCTGCTGCCCGCGCCCGCCGAGCCGGCCGTGAGCTGCCCCGGCTTGTCCTTCGCCGCGGCGACCAGGGCCCCCAGGTTCTGCCAGGGGCGCGACGTCGCCACGCAGACCACCTTGGGCGTCGTCGCCAGCAGCGTGACCGGCGAGAAGGCCGTGTTGGTGTCATAGGGCATGGACGGATAGATGAACTGGTTGACCGCCAGCGGCCCCATGGAGGAGGCGAGCAGCGTGTAGCCGTCCGGCGCCGCCTTCGCGACGATGTCCGCCCCGATGTTGCCGCCGGCCCCCGTGCGGTTGTCCACCACGAAGGGCTGCCCCAGCCGCGCCGCCATGGACTGCGCGACGGAGCGCGCCAGCAGGTCCACCAGCCCCCCCGGCGGAAAGGGCACGACGATGCGCACGGGCTTGTTGGGCCAGGCGCCCTGGGCACGGACGGCGGGCGCCGCCAGGGCGGTGGCCGCCCCGAGGGCGAGGCGACGGGTGAGGATGGTCATGGCGTTTCGTCCCGTGCCGCTCAATGCGCACCCGGCGTCGCGGCGGGCGGCGCCTTGGCGGCGGGTGGGAAGGGGTATTGCCCCGGACGCGTCTCCACCGTGATCCAGCGCAGCTCCGTGAACTCCGCGATCCCCGCGCGCCCGCCGAAGCGGCCGTAGCCGGAGGATTTGGTGCCGCCGAAGGGCATCTGCGCCTCGTCATGCACGGTCGGGCCGTTGACGTGGCAGATGCCGCTCTCGATCCGCTGCGCGAGGGCGATGCCGCGCGCCACGTCGCGCGTGAAGATCGCGGCCGACAGCCCGTACTCGGTGTCGTTGGCGACGCGCAGCGCCTCCTCCGCGTCCGCCACGCGGATCATCGCCACCACCGGCCCGAAGGACTCCTCCGCGTAGAGGTCCATCTCAGGCGTCACGCGATCGACGATGGCGGCCGGCATGATCGTGCCCTGCCGCGCGCCGCCGCCATGCAGCACCGCGCCCTTGGAGGTCGCGTCCGCGATCATGCGCTCGACCTTCACCGCCGAGGCCTCGTCCACCACCGATCCCAGGAACACGTTGCCCCCGCGCGGATCGCCCACCGGCAGTGCCGCCACGAACGCATCCAGGCGGCGCACGAACTCGTCCGCCACGCTCTCCACCACCACCAGCCGCTCGGTGGACATGCAGATCTGGCCCTGGTTCATGAAGGCGCCGAAGGCCGCGGCCTTCACAGCCTCGTCCAGGTCGGCATCCTCCAGCACGATCATCGGCGCCTTGCCGCCCAGCTCCAGCAGCACGGGCTTGAGGTGCCGCGCCGCGTGCACGGCCACGATCCGCCCGACCTTGGTGGAGCCGGTGAAGTTGATGCGGCGCACGGCGCGGTGGGCGATCATCGCCTCCACCACGGCCGGCGCGTCCTCCGCCGAATGCGTCACCACGTTCACCACGCCGGGCGGCACGCCCCCCTCGCGCAGCGCCTGCGCGATCAGGCTGTGCGTGCCCGGGCAAAGCTCGCTCGCCTTCAGCACCACCGTGTTGCCGCAGGCCAGCGGCAGGGCCAGCGCGCGCACGCCCAGGATCACCGGCGCGTTCCAGGGCGCCATGCCCAGCACCACGCCCACCGGCGCGCGGATCGACATGGCAAGACAGCCAGGCTTGTCGGACGGGATCACCTCGCCCGTGGTCTGCGTGGTCATCGCCGCCGCCTCGCGCAGCATGCCGGCCGCCAGGTGCACGTTGAACCCGGCCCAGCCCGCGGTGGCGCCGATCTCATCGGCCATCAGGCGGATGAACTCGGGCGCCTTGGCCGCCAGCGCGTCGGCGGCCTTCAGCAGCACGCCGCGCCGCGCGCTCGGCCCCATGGCGGACCAGGCGGGGAAGGCGCTCGCGGCCGCGTCGCAGGCGGCCTCCGCATCGGCAACCGTCGCGGCCGCGGCGCGGGTCGCGACCTCGCCCGTCACGGGGTTGCGGCGCTCGAAGGTTCCGGCGCCCGTGGCGGGGCGGTCGCCCTCGCCGATGATCAGCGGCACGTCCAGCATGGTGTGTCTCCCTTCCTATTTCTTGTCGTAGAGCTGGGCGATGCCGGGATCGATCGAGACCTCCACCAGCATCGGCCCCGTGGCCGCCATCGCCTCGGCCAGCGCGTCCTCCAGCTCCTCCGGCGTCGCCACGTGGCGCCCGGGGCAGCCCATGCCGCGCGCCATCGCCACGAAGTCGAGGCCCGGCAGGTCGATCCCCGGCGCGTCCCGCACCTGCAGCACGCGCGAGAAGGAGCGCATCGCGCCGTAGCCCGCGTTGTTCATCACGACCACCGCCAGCGGCAGCTTCTCCTGCACCGCCGTCCAGATCGCCTGGGGCGAGTACATGAAGGACCCATCCCCGATCAGGCACACGACGCGCCGCCCGCGATGCGCCAGCGCCACCCCCACCGCGCCGGGCAGGCTGTAGCCGAGCCCGCCGCTGGCCATGGTGAAGAAGCTTCCCCATTCGCGGATGGGCATCTGCGCGTGCATGGTCGGGCGATGGGAAGGCGCCTCCTCCACCAGGATGGCGTCGGGCGGCATGGCCGCGTGCAGCCGGTGCAGCGCATAGGCCGCGCTCACCGGGCTGCTCGCCTCCGGCGGCGCGGGGCGCGGGCGCGGGGCGGGCAGGGCACGCCCATCCGCCGGCAGCAGCGCCGCGAGCGCCGGCAGCCCCAGCCGCAGCGCGCCCAGGATCGCCGTGCCCATGGGGGCGGAGGCGGCGGTTTCCGCATCCGTCGTCATCTGGATGATCGGGATGCCCGCGCGGAACAGCGCGCATTCCCCGGGCACGTGGAAGGTGAAGACGGGCGCGCCGATCACCAGCACCAGGTCATGCGCGATCAGCGCGTCCGACACCTTTTCCGGCGAGGCGTGCAGATGCCCCACGAAGAGCGGATGGTCCTCGGGGAAGGACAGGCGCGAGGAGAAGGGGCTGGTCCAGACCGGCGCGCCGATCCGCTCCGCGAGGGCGACCATGGCCGGCCCCGCGTTCTCCGCATCCACCTCGGGCCCCACCACCAGCACGGGGCGCCGCGCCGCGCCGATGGCCCGCGCCGCTTCCTCCAGCGCCGCCGGGTCGGGCGCGGTGTCCGGGTGCCAGGCGCGCGCCGGAACCGGCTGGCAGGCCGCCGCCCAGTCGTCGGACGGAATGGAGACAAAGGTCGGGCCATAGGGCCGCTGGGTGGCGATGCGGTGCGCCTGCGCGATCGCCGCCGGCACGTCCTCCGCCCGCGCGGGCTCGATCGAGAACTTGACGTAGGGCTTGGGGAACTGTGCCGCCTCCGTCGCGCCCAGGAAGGGGAAGTTCGGCAGCAGCGCCCGCGTCTGCTGGCCCGCCGTGATCACCATGGGCGCGCCGTTGCGCAGCGCCGTGAACACGTTGCCCAGCGCGTGCCCGACGCCGGCGGCGGAATGCAGGTTCACCATGGCGCATCGCCCGGTGGCGCGGGCATAGCCATCGGCCATCCCGACCACGCTCGCCTCCTGCAATCCCAGCACGTAGCGGAAGTCGGACGGCCAACGGTCCAGGAAGGGCAGCTCGGTCGAGCCGGGATTGCCGAACACCGTAGTCATGCCGAGCTGGCGCAACAGGTCGAAGGTCGCCTCCCGCACGGTGGTGCGGGTGGGTGTGGTGTTTCCGTCCATCAGGTCCTGTCCGAATCCAGCGCGGCGATCAGCCGGCGCAGCGTGTCGAGAAAGGCGCCGCGGTTCTCCGCGCCCACGATGGCGTCGAGCGCGCGGTCATGCGCCGCGGCGTGAAGGCTCAGGGCCTCCAGCGCCTGTTCGCCGGCAGGGGTGAGGCTGAGGGCATAGCTGCGCCGGTCCGCCGCCCGGTCCCGCCGGATCAGCCCGCGCCGCTCCAGCTCCGCGAGCGCCGGGGTGAGGGTGGACTTGTCCCGCCCGACGGCGGCGCCGAGCGCGGTCTGCGACAGGCCCGGGTTCTCGCGGATCATCACCAGCATGGCGAAGCGCCCCGGCTTCAGCCCGGACTCCAGCCCCGAGGCGCCGCTGCGCCGGGCAAAGGCCGCGAAGGAGGCCTCCTGCGCCAGCCGCAGGTGAAAGCCCAGCGTGTCGCCAAGCGGCCCCAGCCGGACCGTGCCCAAGCCCCCGGGCAGCACGCGCAGGGCAGGGGCGGCCTTCGCCTGGGGCGGATGAGCGGCGCGCGCGGGTATCGCCTGGGATGGCTGGGCCAAGGAACGGCATCCTCCGGGCGGCGCGTCATGAACCGCGCACCGCTTTTGCCGGAACCGTAGGATGCCCAACGATCTCGCGGCAAGCACCCCGTGGCGGGGCTGCTATCTTTGTGTCCGCGGGCAAAAGAAGCTGCTGCGCCCCGCCTGCACGATCCGCGCGACGCCGGGGCAGGCCGGGGGGCCGGGGCAGCGCGGGCAGGGATGGCCCAGGCGGTCATACACCTCGAACCGGTCCTGGAAGCGCCCCAGTTCCCCGTCGCTCCGCACGTAGTCGCGCAGCGAGGACCCGCCCGCCTCGATGGCCTCGCCCAGCACCGCCTTGATCGCCGGCACCAGCCGCGCCGCCCGCGCCCCGGGCACCGTGCCCGCGAGCCGGCGGGGCGAGAGGCCCGCGCGGAACAGCGCCTCCGCCACGTAGATGTTGCCAAGCCCCGCCACCACGCCCTGGTCCAGCAGCGCGGCCTTGATCGGCGTGTTCTTGCCCGCGAGGGAGCGCGACAGGGCGGCCGGGGTGAAGGCGTCGTCCAGCGGTTCCGGTCCCAGCCCCGCCAGCAGCCGGTGTCCGTCCTCGGCCCCGGTGGGCACCAGGTCCAGGCAGCCGAAGCGCCGGGGGTCCTGGAAGCCGACGCGCCAGCCATCCTCGGTTTCCAGCATCAGGTGCTCGTGCGCGAGGCCATCCCCGGCGCCGCGCGCGTCCGAGAAGGCACCCTGCGGCGCGATGCGGGCCACCGGCTCCTGCCCGGGTGGGCGGGCCACCATGCGGCCGGACATGCCCAGGTGGATCAGCGCCGATTCCCCCTCCGACAGCCGCATCAGCATGTACTTGCCCCGCCGCCGGAACCCCTCCACCCGGCGGCCGCCCAGCCGCTCGGCCAGGTTCTCGGGGAAGGGCCAGCGCAGGCCGGCGCGGCGTGTCTCGGCACGGGCGATGGTCCGGCCGGTGAGCACGGCGGACAGGCCGCGCATCACGGTTTCCACTTCGGGCAGTTCGGGCATGGCCGGGATATGGGGAGGCGGGCATGATTTCGTCCATGCCCCGCCCGATCGCCCCGTGCCCCCTCCTCGCCCTCGCCGCCCTGCTGGCCGTCGCGCCGGCCCTGCCCGCCACCGCCGAGGGTCCCACCCGCGCAACCCGCCAGATGGTCGCCGCCGCCCATCCCCTCGCGGCCCGCGCCGGCCTCGACATGCTCCGCGCCGGCGGCAGCGCGGCCGACGCCGCCGTGGCGGCCCAGGCCATGCTCTCGGTGGTGGAGCCCAACGCCACCGGCCTGCTCGGCGGCGCCCTGCTGCTGCACTGGGACGCGGCCACCCGCCGGCTCGGTGGCTACGAAGGCATCGCCGCCGCCCCCGCCGCCGCGACGTCCCGCCTGGTGGAGGCCGCCGACGGCAGCCGCGCCGGCGCCGCCACCGTCGCCCGCTCCGGCCGGGCCGTGGGAGTTCCCGGCACGCTGCGGATGCTCGCGCTGGTCCATGCCGACCACGGCCGGCTGCCCTGGCGGGACCTCCTCGCCCCCGCCATCCGCGTGGCGGAGGATGGCTTCCCGATGCCGCCCACCCTGCACCGCGTGCTCGCCGCCCGCGCCGTGGAGCTCGCGCGCGACCCGGAGATCCGCGCCCTGTTCCTCGGGCTGGACGGCCAGCCCCTTCCGGTTGGCGCCCTCGTCCGCAACCCCGTGCAGGCCGCCGCCCTGCGCCACCTCGCCGAGCACGGCGCCGAGGCCTTCTACCGCGGAGCCCTCGCCGAGGCCGTGCTGGACGCGACCGCGCGCGAGCCCGTGCCCGGATGGATGACGGCCGCGGACTTGGCGGCCTACCAAGCGAAGCGCCGCGATCCCGTCTGCTCCGAGGCCTTCGGTCGCCAGGTCTGCTCGGCCGCGCCCCCATCCTCCGGCGGCATTGCCGTGCAGCAGCAACTCGGGATGCTGGACCGCCTCGGCATCGCCCGGCTCGCACCGGACTCACCGGAAGCCGCCCACCTGATCCTGGAGGCCAGCCGCCTCGCCACCGCCGACCGGCGCCGCTGGATGGGCGACCCCGACCGCGTGCCCGTTCCCACCCAGCCCCTCGTCTCCCCCGCCTACCTCGCGGCGCGCGCCCGCCTGGTCGATCCCGCCCGCGCCATGGCCGAGGCCCCCGCCGGCAATCCGATGGAGCGCCACGGCGCGCTCCCCGCCGCCTCCGACCCCCTGGCGCTGGCCGGCACCTCCCACCTCGCCATCGTGGATGCCGCCGGGAACGCGGTGTCCTTCACCACCACCAACAACCTCAACTTCGGGGCGGAGCGGCTGGCCGCCGGCATCACCCTGAACAACGGCCTGACCAACTTCGCCGCCACCCCCGGCCCGCCGGAGGCGTCCGCCTTCAACGCCATGGCCGGCGGCAAGCGCCCCGTCACCACCATGGCCCCCACGGTCGTCCTCGGGCCGGATGGCGCCCCGGAACTCGTGGTCGGTGCCGGCGGCGGCGCCCGCATCGTCGATTCCGTCACCGTCGCGGTGGTGGAGGTCCTCGCCTGGGGCGCGGACACCCTGCACGCCACCGCCCGCCCGCGCATCGGCGCCCAGAACGGCGCGGAGGAGCTGGAAGCCGGCACCCCGGCGGCGGGCCTGGCCGAACCCCTGCGCGCGATGGGCCATGCCCCGCGCGTGGTCGAGATGAACACCGGGCTGCAACTCATCCGGCGCATCCCCGGTGGCTGGGAAGGGGCGGCGGACCCGAGGCGGGACGGGGCGGCCATGGGGGACTGAGGGCCGGCGGAGGATTTTGCCCACCGGAGGGAAGGGGGCTGGGGGAGCGTGCCCGGCCGTCCTATTCTTCCTCCATGTCCCAGAACGACAACACCGACGGCACCATCGACTTCGGCTTCACCCCCGTTCCGCGCGAGAGCAAGGCCGGCATGGTCCGGCAGGTCTTCGACAGCGTGGCGCCGAAATACGACGTCATGAACGACCTCATGTCGGTGGGCCTGCACCGCCTCTGGAAGCGCGCCTTCGTCAACGCCATCGGGGCCGGCCCGCGCGACACGCTGCTGGACCTGGCCGCCGGCACCGGGGACATCGGCTTCCTCGCGAAGGAGCGCGGCGCGGGCCGCGTGATCCTGGCCGACATCAACGCCGCCATGCTCGGCGTGGGGCAGGGCAGGGCGCTCGGCCGGGGCCTCGCCGCGGGCCTCGACTTCGTCTGCTGCGACGCCGAGAAGCTGCCCTTCCCCGACCGCTCGGTGGAGCGCGTCTCCATGGCTTTCGGGCTGCGCAACTGCACGGACAAGCCCGCCGTGCTGCGCGAGGCCCGCCGCGTGCTGCGCCCGGGCGGCCGCTTCCTCGTGCTGGAATTCTCCCGCCTCCAGGTTGCCGCGCTGGACCCGCTCTACGATGCCTGGAGCTTCAAGGCGCTTCCGGCCATCGGCGCCCGCGTGGCCAATGATTCCGAAAGCTACCGCTATCTCGCCGAAAGCATCCGCATGATGCCCGACCAGGAAGCCCTGGCGACGATGTTCCGCGAGGCCGACCTCGAGAACGTCACCCACCGCAACCTGTCCGGCGGCATCGTCGCCATCCATTCGGGGTGGCGCCTGTGAGCCCCCTTGGGAACCTCGCCGGCAAGCGCGTCCTCCTGATCGTCTCGGGCTCGGTCGCCGCCTACAAGTCGCTTGAGCTCGCCCGCCTGCTGGGCAAGGCCGGCGCCACCGTCACCGGCCTGCTGACCGCCGGCGGCGCCCGCTTCGTCACCCCCCACGCCTTGCAGGCCATCACCGGCCGCCCGCTGGCCCAGGACCTCTGGTCGCTGGAGGAGGAATCCGCCCGCGGCCATATCCGGCTCGCGCGCGAGACCGACCTCGTCGTCGTCGCACCCGCCTCGGCCGACCGGATCGCGCGCATG
This sequence comes from Muricoccus vinaceus, assembly GCF_042433125.1. Classification (NCBI taxonomy): domain Bacteria; kingdom Pseudomonadati; phylum Pseudomonadota; class Alphaproteobacteria; order Acetobacterales; family Roseomonadaceae; genus Muricoccus; species Muricoccus vinaceus. Next base: position 204,444 of record NZ_JBHLVZ010000043.1, read on the forward strand.
GCGGTGGGCATGGCCGACGACCTCGCCGGCGCCGCGCTGCTCGCCTGGGGCGGCGCCGTGCTGGTCGCCCCGGCCATGAACCCGACCATGTGGTCCCACCCCGCCACCGGCGCCAACGTCGCCACCCTGATGGCCCGTGGCGTCACCTTCATCGGCCCGGAGGACGGCCCCATGGCCGAGGCCGAGAGCGGCACCGGCCGCTTGTCCGAGCCCGCCACGATCCTCGCCGCCATCGACGCCGTCCTGTCCGACCCTGCCCACGGCGCGCCCGACGCCGCGCTGGAGGATGCGCTGGACGCCGCGATCGCCGAGCAGGACGGCCAGTCGCCGCCCCGGCCCCGGGCGCCGTCCCCCTCCAGCTTCACCGAGGGCCTGCCCCACCCCGCCGACCACCACGCGGCCCCGGTGGAGGCGGCACCGTCTTCCTTCTCCGCCTCCCAGGTCCCCGCCGGCCCCGCGCCGCACACCGTGCGCGGCGCCGCCCCGGGCGCCCTGCCGCTGACGGGCCGCCACGTCCTCGTCACCTCCGGCCCGACGCACGAGCCGATCGACCCCGTGCGCTTCATCGCCAACCGTTCCTCCGGGCAGCAGGGCCATGCCATCGCGCAGGCGCTCGCGGCGCTGGGCGCCCGCGTGACCCTCGTCGCCGGACCCGTCTCCATTCCCGATCCGGGTGGGGTGGACACCCTCCATGTCGAGACCGCCCGCGATATGCTGGCCGCCTGCGAGGCGGCCCTGCCGGCCGATGCCGCCATCTTCGCCGCCGCCGTCGCCGACTGGCGCCCCGCCGCCGTCGCCGAGCAGAAAATGAAGAAGCCGCTGGACCAGTCCGCGCCGCCGCTCGCGCTGGTGCCGAACCCCGACATCCTCGCCACCCTGTCCCGCCACCCGCAGCGGCCGGAGCTGGTCATCGGCTTCGCCGCCGAGACCGAGCGCGTGATCGAGCACGCCCAGGCGAAGCTCGCCCGCAAGGGCTGCGACTGGATCGTCGCCAACGACGTCTCGGGCGACGCCATGGGGGGCGCCGAGAACACCGTCCACCTCGTCACCCATCACGGCGTGGAGCACTGGCCCCGCCTGCCCAAGCCCGAGGTCGCCGCCCGCCTGGCCGACCGCGTGGCCGAGGCGCTTCACCCGTGAGCGCCACCATCCGCGTCATCCGCCTGCCGCACGCGGAGGGCCTGCCGCTGCCCGCCTACGCCACCGAGGGCGCCGCCGCGATGGACCTGCTGGCCGCCATCGGCGCCCCCGTCGTCATCCTGCCCCACGGCCGCGCGCTCATCCCGACGGGACTGCGCGTGGCCCTGCCGCCCGGCCACGAGTGGCAGATCCGCCCCCGCTCGGGCCTCGCCCTCAAGCACGGCATCGTCCTGCCGAACTCCCCGGGCACGATCGACGAGGACTACCGCGGCGAGGTCCAGGTCATCATCCTGAACGCGGGCAACGAGCCGTTCCGGGTGGAGCGCGGCATGCGCATCGCCCAGGCCGTGCTGGCGCCCGTGACCCGCGCCGTGTTCGAGGAGGTGCCGGTGCTGCCGGACACCCCGCGCGGGGAGGGGGGGTTCGGCAGCACGGGAGGCCGTTAAAAGTGCTGTTAAGTCCTTGCTGAATCGTTACGATATCTCCGTCTTCAAAATCGGAGAGAAACCTTGTTCCTGCGCATCGCGGCCCTTCTGGGCCTCGCGTTCCTGCCCGCCTGCGCCACCATCACCACCAGCCCCAGCCAAAATCTGACCGTGCTGACCGAACCGGCCGGCGCGAGCTGCGAGATCGAACGCAACGGCGCTCCTCTTGCCGTGGTGAACCCGACGCCGGGCACCGTCCGGATCGGCAAGTCCAACCGCGAGACGACGATCACCTGTACGCGGGACGGCCACCTGCCGGCGCAGACGGCGCTTTCGCCTGAGTTTCAGCCGATGTTCCTTGGAAACATTCTTCTCGGGGGGGTGGTCGGCATCGTCGTGGACGTCAGCACCGGCGCGATCTCCAAATATCCGGACAGCATCCAGATCGCTCTCACCCCGGCCAGCCCCGCCCCGAGCGGACCCGTCATATCCGACCTGAGCCCGGCGAACCCGCCCGCGCAGACCTCCGCGGTCCGGCATGCAGGCGATGACCGCGTCGCCACGATCCGGGCCGCCTGTGGACCGTCCGGCTGCGGTGCGCCCACCGGCGAGGCCGGGATTGAACGGAAGGGCGCCCTGGCCATGCTGGGCGCGGAGCCATCGCAGCCGCGCTGACGTCATCCGGCGCTGGGCTGGTTCGCACTGCCTGGAGCTTGCCCAGCGCTCCCGAACGCCCGACATCCCCCCGATGGACGGCCCCGCCCCCCCCGCGCTCGACCTCGACTTCACGGAGGACGAGCTTCACCGCTACTCCCGCCACATCCTCCTCGGCGAGGTCGGCGCCACCGGCCAGGCCCGCCTCCGCCAGGCGCGCGTGCTCGTGGTCGGCGCCGGCGGCCTCGGCTCGCCGCTGGCCATGTACCTGGCCGCCGCCGGCATCGGCACCATCGGCCTGGTGGACCACGACACGCTGGAGCTCTCCAACCTCCAGCGCCAGGTCGCGCACGCGACGGACCGCGTCGGCCGCGCCAAGGTCGAGAGCATGGCGACGACGCTGCGTGCCCTGAATCCCCTCACCACCATCGAGCCGCACGCCTGCCGCCTGGATGAAGGCACCGCCCGCGACCTCATCCCCCGCTACGACATCGTCTGTGACGGCACCGACAACTTCCCCACCCGCTTCCTGCTCGGCGACGCCTGCCACCGCCTTGCCCGCCCCCTCGTCTCGGCAGCGGTGCTGCGCTTCGAGGGCCAGCTCTCCACCTTCAAGTCCCATCTCGGCGCGCCACATCCCTGCCACCGCTGCCTGCACCCCGAACCCCCTCCGGATGGGCTGGTCCCCTCCTGCGGCGAGGCCGGGGTGCTCGGCGCCGTCACGGGGGTCATGGGCACGCTCCAGGCGACGGAGGTGCTGAAGGAAATCCTTGGCATCGGCGAGTCCCTCTCCGGGCGCCTCCTCCTCTGGGACGCGCTGGACACCCGCTTCCGCACGATCCGCCTGCGCCGCGACCCCGCCTGCAAGCTTTGCGGAGGATGACCCCCCTCGGCATCCTCCTGCGCGGTGCGGGGCACGAGCCCGCGCACTACGCGCTCGTGCTCGCCACCGCCGCCGCCGCCATCGGCCGCCCGGTCACGCTTTTTGCCACAAATGCTGGCCTCGCCCTGTTCCAGCGCGGCGCGCCCCTCCTGTCGGACCCGCGAGAGGCCCTGCTCGCCGCGCGCGGCGTCGCCGGCATCTCAACCCTGCTGGAGGCCGCCGCCGAACTCGGCCTGCGCAGGATCGCCTGCGATGCCGGTCTGCGGGCGGAGGGCGTGGCGGCCAGCGACCTCGCCGCGGGCGTGGAGGTGGCGGGTGTCGTCACCTTCCTGGAATCGGTGGGGCCGGGGCAGCTTCTCTCGCTCTAGTTGCATCGGGCGCCTTGACCGGGCGGCGCGGTTTTGCGCGTGATCGCCCCCCGATGAAACGCCTGGTCCCTTTCCTTTCCCTGATCCTCGCACTGTCGCCGGAGGCGTGGGCCCCGAAGGCGTGGGCCCCGAAGGCGTGGGCGCAGACTGCCGGAAGCCTGCCGCCGCCCGTGCCGCGGGGCGCCACCCCGGCCAGCCCTGCCGCACCCGCGGCCCCGGCCTCCCCCGCCGCGCCGCGCCGCGCCGCGCCTGGGCAGCCTGCGGCCAGCACCACCCCACCACGCCCTGGCCCGCCAAGTCCTGGCCCGGCACGGCCGGCCCCTTCACAGCCGCGCACTCCCCCGGCCGGGAGCGCCGCGGCCACAACCACCCGCGCGCCGGCCGCAGGGCGCCCCGAACAGGCCCGTCCTGGCCAGGCGCGCCCCAGTGAGTCCCGCCAGACCCCGGCCAGCCGCCGCCGTGCCGCGGCGGCCGCCGCCGCGGCCGCGGCGGCGGCGGCCGCAGCGGCGGCCCCTGCCGCCCCGGCGCCCGCACCGGCTCCCGCCGAGCCCCCGCCGCCGCCGATCGGCCCGGTCACCAACCTGCCCCTGCCCCGCTTCGCCTCGCTCCGCGCGGAGGAGGTGAACCTCCGCGCCGGCCCTGGCACCCGCTATCCCATCGAGTGGACCTATCAGCGCCGCGACCTGCCCGTGGAAATCGTGCGGGAGTTCGAGCTGTGGCGCCGCATCCGCGACATGGAGGGCACGGAGGGCTGGGTGCACCAGTCCAACCTCACCGGCCGTCGCAACATGGTCGTGACCGGGGAGGAGCGCGTGCTGCGCCGCCGCGCCGAGGAATCGGCGGGCGTGGTCGCGCGCCTCCGCCCGGGCGTGCTCGGCCGCATCCGCCTCTGCGCCAGCGGGGAGGCCTGGTGCGAGGTCCAGGTTGGCGAGCATCGCGGCTGGCTTCGCCGCACCGACTTCTTCGGCGCCATGCCCGGCGAAGAGGTGAAATGATCCGGCGCGGGCACGTCTTGCCCAGCCCGGGACACCGCCCTATCCCGCTGGGAAGGGCCGCAGCGACGGCCTGCGCCAGGGGAAGCCAGCCGCACATGACAACACAGCACCGCATCAGCCGAAGGCTCGCCCTGGCCGTCCCGGCCGCGCTGGCCGGCGTGGGTGGGGCGAGGGCCCAGGCCGGCTCGCCGCTGCGCCTCGTGGTGCCCTTTCCCGCCGGCACCACCCCCGACACCCTGGCCCGCCTCTACGGCGCGGCCATCTCCGGCCCGCTCGGCCAGCCGGTGGTGGTGGACAACCGCGCCGGCGGTGGCGGCATGATCGCGGCCGAGTACGCGGCGCGCGCCGTGCCCGACGGCAACACGCTGTTCGTGGGCAGCAACGGCACCATCTCCATCAACAAGCACATCACCGACCGCATGCCTTTCGATCCCGACCGCGACTTTCGTCCGGTCGCCTTTCTCGGCGTGTCCATGCAGGTGCTGGTGGTGCGGCCCGGGCTGGCCACGGACCTCGCGGGCTTCCTGGCCCAGGCCCGCGTGCAGGAGGTGAACTACGGCAGCGTGGGCGCGGGATCGGCAGGCCATCTCTTCATGGCCGGGCTCGTGGCCCAGGCGGGGCTGAAGGGGCAGCACATCCCCTACCGCGGCGCTCCCCAGGCACTGATCGAGATCGCCGCCGGCCGGGTCGACGTGATGGTGGCCGCCACCGGCTCCGCCCTGCCGCTGATCCGGGAGGGCAAGGTGGTCGCCCTCGCCGTCACCGGCCCCGCGCGCGACCCGCTGCTGCCGGAGGTGCCGAGCTTCGAGGAAGCCGGCGTGCCCGGCTTTGTCCTGCCGGTCTGGAACGCGCTTTTCGCGCAGCGCGCCGTGCCGGACGCGGCGGTGGAGCGCGTCGCCGCCGCCCTGGCCGCGGCCCAGACCGACGAAACGGTGCGCCGCGGCGTCGTCGCGGCGGGCTTCACTGTGGAAGCGCGCGATCCCGCCGCCATGGGGCGCTTCATCGCGCAGGAAAGCGCCCGCTGGGGTGAGATCGCGCGCGCGACCGGCGTGCGCCTCACCGACTGATCCGCGGCGGATTGGCCACAGGGGAGGCGGCCTCGCGCGCGGCGCGCGGCGCGCGAATTCCAGGGGCGTGCGGAATCGCCTAGAACGGGGCACTCCCAGCCGACGGAGGCCGCGGCCCCTTGCCTGACCTGCTGCATCCCCAGGAGCGCGACCGGCTGCTCGCCGGGCTGCGCCGGCTGCTGCGCCAAGCGGTGCTGGAGGGACAGCCGCTCTCGGGCCTCGCGCACCGCGCCGCACCGGGCGCGCCGCTGCACACGCTGGACAACGCGCTGGCGGCCGAGGCCATGGCCATTCCCGCCCTGCGCGAGGCGGATCCCGCCCTGGCCGACTCCGTTCTTTCCTTTCTGGTCGCCGTGGGGAAGGAGGAGGGCCCGCCCCCTCGCGCCGTTCTGCCGCAGGCCGGCGGGCGCGTGGAGATCCTGCGCGACGACCCCGCCAGCTTCCGCCTTCTCACGTCCTGGCACGAGTTCACCGGCGACCTCACCCACGGTGTGCTGCGCCAGCGCATGCGCGCCCCATCCGGCGGCAATGCCCCACCCCGGGAGGTGCCGCAGGACGGGACGTGCGCGCGCATCGTGCAGCACACCGGGAACATGGCGCGGCTGCGCCCGGTGGGCGGCGTTCCCGGCTTGCTCGGGCGCTTGTCGCTGCGCGCGCGCACGCTCGACGTGGAAGAGGCGATCACCGCGCAGGGCGTCCAGCCCGAAGGCGCGGGTGCCGTGATGTGGCACGAGAGCGCGCTGCGCCTGCGCCCGCTGCCGGGGCTTTCCATCCATGTCGGCACCCTGCGCTACGAGTACCGCGTTTCCTCCGCCGATCCGCTGCTGCGCGTGGCGGTGACGCTCAGGGCGGGAAGCCGTGCGGGCCTGTCGGCCATCCGGCTGACCACGGCGGTCGATGCCCTGTCCGAAGCCGTGCCGTCCTTCGCCCATGCGTCGGTCGGGCGCGAGGGTGTCCAGCTTCCCCGCTCCGCCGGTCCCTTCGCGGCCGAGGAACTGCTTTCCGAGAGTGGCGCGGAATCGCTCCACCTCTGGCAGTCCGGGCCGGAGGAGGAGGCCCTCGCCCTTCATCTCCGCCCCCGTGCCGCGGAAGGCGTGTTCAGCATTCGCGCATACGGGCGCAACGGCGCCCCCCACTGGCTCGTGCTGCGCCACAGCCTGGCCGACCTGCCTCCCGGCGGCGTCGCGACCCTGCGCGAGGACCGGTTGCTGGCCCAAGGGGTTGCCCAGGGCAGCCCGGCCGAGGCGCTTCGCCTGATCGCCGCACCGTCGAGCCTGGGCGGCCGCGATCCCGGCCAGGCCGGCATCGGCGCGCCGCTGGCCGCCGTGGCCGCCACGTTGCTGAACGCCCCGGCCTTCGCCGAGCCCATCCGCCGCGACCGGCTGGCCATCCTGCAGGACTGGCTGGACCGCCGGATTGCCGCCTTGCCGGACGACGACACCACGCCCCTGCCCATGGGAGAACTGGCTTCAACGGCGCTGGCACTGGACGCGGCCTGGCGCGCGGGCGGCTTGCCGCGGGACCGGCGCCGGCTGCGCCATCTGCTCACCCGCCTCGCGGCCATGGCCGCGGGGGGCGGGAGCGCCGGTCTGGCCGATCAGGGCGCCGCCGTTCTCGCCCTGGCCCGCGGCGCCACGCTGATCCCCGAGCCCTGGGTACAGGAGGCGCTGCGCCGCGCCATGCTGGCCGTCACCCCCGAAGACCTGTCCGACACCGTGGAGGCGCCTCCCACCCGCGCGCTGGCGGCCGTGCTGCGCGGCGCGCGGGCCACGGAGTTCTTTGCCGAAACAGGCCGGATCGCGCCCGACGCCGAGGTTCTCGCCCGTGCCGCCGCCCTGCGCGAGGCGGCGCTCCACCTTCTGTCCGGGCGCCTCCGCGCCGTGGAACAGGGCGCGGGGGAGCCGGCGATGGAGGTGCTTTCCGGCAGCGGTGAGGGCGCCAACGCCCTGAGCGCCGCCACCCTGCTCCTCGCCGTCCTCTCGCCCGACGAGGTCGCCCTCTCCATGAACCTGCTCCACGCTTGACCGGGCAGCCCAGCGCGATCGCCTGCGATCGTCGCCCCAGCGCGATCGCCTGCGATCGTCGCCCCAGCGCGA
>NZ_JBHLVZ010000044.1:0-13131 GCF_042433125.1 Muricoccus vinaceus
CCTCGCCTACATCGGACACTTCCTCGCCCCCACTCTCTCCAAGGGCGACGTCGTGGTTCTCGATAACCTCGCCGCTCACAAGGTCACCGGTGTGCGTGAGGCGATCCGCGCCACCGGTGCCAGCTTGCTCTACCTGCCGCCCTACTCCCCCGACCTGAACCCCATCGAGCAGGCCTTTGCCAAGCTGAAGGCGCTGCTCCGAAAGGCCGCAGCGCGCACCCGTGAGGCACTCTGGATCACCATCGGGCACTTGCTCAGCACCTTCAGCCCGGCCGAGTGCAGGAACTACCTCGCCAACTCAGGCTACGCGTTCGCGTAAGGTGGAAAAGCTCTAGCAATGATTGCTCAACAGCTTGCCCCTGAGCTGAACGTGATAAACTTCCAGCAGGGCCAAGCGGCCGGCAGGTAGCCCTCCACCAATGGAGCCATCTCAAGGCGCTTTAAGCGCTTCCGACCAAGGTAGAAGGCGCTCGGCGACTATGTGTCTTTCAACCAACGTCTCCGCTCCGGCGCGGTCGCCGCGGACTACTCGGACCATCGCCAGGTTCAATGTCACCCGTGGAGGCACGCCACCCTTGCGGATCAGAGAAGCCAAAATTCCTTCAGCTTCCTCAAAGCGCGCGGCCAGCATGAGGGATACCGCGAGGTTATTGGCAATCCCGACGTCATCTGGCATCCGGGCAAGCGCCGCCTGATGGCTGACAAGTGCATCGGTATGCTGCCCAATCAGATCCAGTCCGATACCACGTCCCGACAATGCTGAGGCCGAGTTCGGGTCCCGAGAGAGCACTCGATCGAACAGCGCAATCGCTTCCTGGGCAGCGCCGGCCTGCAACCGAACTCGGCCAAGCCCCTCAAGAAGTGGGCGAGCATCTGGGTTGCGCCGCAACGCCCGCGTCAGGATATCTTCAGCCCTGCCTGCCTCTCCAGCACGCAAAAGGGCGGCGGCTTGGTGGGACTGCACGACCGCGTCGCCCGGGGCTGCAGCGGCCGCCGAAGCGAGCATGGAGAGCGCCACATCGGTCTGGCCGGACGCCTCTGCAGCGGCTGCGACCCGGAGGCGGGCGGCGTTGTCATGCTGCGCAACACCACCCGATCCAGATCCCGCGCACCCCGCCACCATGAGTAGAAGGACAGTCCAGCGGCCCATCAGGGGGTTCCCGAGAACTGCCTGCCGATCTCCAGCACAGACGGACCGATCAGCGCAATGAAGAGGGCGGGCAGGATGAAGAGGATCAGCGGTCCAACCAGCAGCGCTGGTAGGCGGATGGCCTTTTCCTCGATTCGAAGCATGCGCTCCTGCCGCATTTCGGCCGAAAGCACGCGCAGCGCCTGCGCCAGAGGCGTGCCGTAGCGCAGCGTTTGGGACAGCGTCGCGCCAAGACGCCGGAAACCCTCCATTCCCGTTCGTTCCCCCATTCGCTCCAGCGCCATGCTCCTGTCCGGCAGCATGCGCAACTCCTGCACAAGAATGCTGAATTCGATTGCGATCCCAGTGTTGGAGTTCTGCATCTCGCGCGCAACGCGATCTACCGCTGTCTCCAGGCCCAGCCCCGCTTCAGCCGCTACCACTAGGAGATCTAAGGCATCGGGCAAACCGAGCCGCAATCGGTTCTGGAAAGGCCGACGGAGCAGCGAGACGGCCCAGTTCGGCAGCAGGATACCCAGCCACAGTGATACCGCCAGGAGCATGGATCCCTGCAGCGCCTCCATGTCGCTCATACCTGCATAGACAAGGCTGCCTGCCGGCAGGAACAGCAACAGGGTCGCCTTGGCGCCAATCAGCATCGGCACCGCGGCGCGCGGATCGAGGCCGGCCGCGGCGGCCGAGCGCTGCAATTCCGCAGCGTCCTTCTCCGAAACGAAGGCGGAGTTGCGTAGAACCCCGCCGAGCCACATGACCGGGCTGAGGACGGTCTGACCTAAGTGCAAGCTGGGCGGCTTTGCCAGACCTGGCTGCGCTTCCCGCACGACCCGCCTCAGATGCACCGACAGATCACGGTCCTCTGCCGCGCGGCCCAGGAGCAGTGCCGCCAGCATCGCCAGAAAGACGGCAGCCCCGATCGCTGAAATCGTCAGCAGCATATTGGCTGTTGTCACCGGCTCAGCCCTTTCCGGCCTGGCGAATCAGCCAGCGGATGGTCAGGAGGCCCAGGAACATCATGAACAGGCCTACACCCGCCATGGTCCGCCCCGTCGGGTCCTGCGTGAAGGTTTCGAAGTAAAAAGGCTGGATGACCGACATGGCCAGCGCGGCGACGAAGGGCAGGACCACCAGCAAGCCCGCCTGCATGTTTGCCTCCGCCGCCAGGGCGCGGGCACGCTTGGCCATGGCGACGCGCTTGCGGACGAGGTCGGCGAGGTTGTCGAGCGTCTCGGCCAAGCTGCCGCCGGTCTGCGACTGCAGGCCGAGCGTGACCGCCAGAAAGGCATACTCCTTCACGCCGGTGCGGGACGCCAGACCGGCCAGCGCTTCCTCAACGGGACGCCCGATCGCCATCTCGCCGGCGACGCGGGCGAACTCCTCTCGTGTAGGGGAGGAAATCTCGCGCCCGACGCCGCGCAATGCCTCGGCCAGCGGCAGCCCAGCGCGGATCGCACGCACCATCAGCCCCAACGCATCCGGGATCTGTTGGAACACGGCATCGGAATAGCGGGCGTGCTGCCAACCGAACAGGAAGCGGGCGCAAAGCATGGATGCCGCCAATCCACCGCATGCCGCCAGGAGCGTTCCGACCAAGCCGGCCATCATGGAAAAGCAGAGCATGCCGCCTGCTACCGCCAGCACGGCGACCAGGAACCGAGGCAAGGAACGAGCCTGTGGCACGTCAGGGTCGAAACGCACCAGGGAAAGAAGTTTTGTGGGGAGTCGGCCGTGCCGGTTCCGCTCCACGCGAATGGAACGGAGCGGAAGCGCGGAGGGGGTGTCCGCCGCTGGGCCGGAAAGGCTGCGCAGCCGCTGCCGCAGCGCATTGCCATCCCCAGATTGCCGCAGGACCACCGCGCCTAGCAGAAGGCAAAGAATCAGAAGACCGAGCAAAACGACGGACAGCAACTCGCGCCGCATCTCAGCCTTGCCCTACGGCGCGCAGCCAGGCATCGCCCAGGCCGAAATACTCCAGCCGGTCGAAGAAGCCGGGGCGGATGCCCGGCGTCACCCAGCGGCCGCGGATGCGCCCGTTCTCGTCATCGCCCTGGTATTCGAAGGCGAAGACGTCGTTCATCGTGATTACTTCTCCCTCCAGCCCGCAGACCTCCGCGACCTGCGAGACGCGGCGACCACCGTCGCGCATGCGCTCCACCTGTACGATCAGGTCCACCGCGCTCGCGATCTGCGTCCTGATCGCGCGGGAGGGAAGGTTGTTCTGCCCCATTTGCACCATGTTCTCGATGCGCACCACGGCATCCCGCGCGGTATTGGCGTGGACCGTGCAGTAGGAACCGTCATGGCCCGTGTTCATCGCCTGGAGCATGTCGAAGGCCTCCGCCCCGCGCACCTCTCCCACGATGATGCGATCCGGCCGCATCCGGAGCGCATTCTTCATGAGGTCGCGCTGGTTGATCTCGCCCTTGCCCTCCAGGTTCGGAGGGCGGGTCTCCAGCCGGACGATATGGGGCTGCTGCAACTGTAGCTCGGCCGCGTCCTCGATCGTGACGATGCGCTCGCCATGGTCGATGAAGCGGCTCATCGCATTCATCATCGTGGTCTTGCCCGACCCCGTGCCGCCGGAGACGACGACGTTCAGCCGGCAGCGGGCCGCAATCTCCAGCACCCGCGCCACGCCCATCGACATCGACCCGCCCTCGGCCATCGCCTGGAGGTCGATCTTCTTTTTCGAGAACTTGCGGATGGATATGCTGCAGCCGTCGATGGCAAGGGGCGGAAAGACCACGTTCACGCGGCTGCCGTCTAGCAGGCGGCAATCCACCAGGGGGCTGCTCTCGTCGACGCGTCGCCCGACCGTCGCTGCCATCTTCTGTGCGATGGTCGCCACCTGCTGCGCGCTGCGGAAGCGCACATTGGCGCGGACCAGCTTGCCGCGCCGCTCGATGAAGACGTTGTCTGGGCCGTTGACCATGATGTCGCTGATCGTTTCGTCGGCGAGAAGCGGTTCCAGAGGGCCGTAGCCCACCATGTCGTGCTCCAACTCCTCCGCGATGCGCTCCTGCTCGCGGGCGGAAAGGCCGATGCGCTCCCTGTTGGCCATGTCGTGGACCAACGACACCAGCTGCGCCCGGAGTGCAGGGCGTGACAATTCGGAGGCGACGATTGGGTCCACCTGCTCCATCACGCGCGTGCGCAGGTCCTCCAAGGGAACGCCAGGCGCCAGTGGCACCGTTGCGCCACCGGCCTCCGCCGGCTGCGGCGCGGAGGCCGGTACCGGCACCTCGACGCGCCGGCCGAAGGCTTTCATGCCGAGCCTCCGAGCAGGCGGGCCAGCAGTCCGGCGTGGGGGGCGGCAGTATGGACTGCGGCGATCTCCTCCGTCACGGGCGCCAGGGCGCGGCGCAGCGCGGCGGAATGCGCTAGCGCCGGGCGTCCAAGATTGGCGGCTCGCGGCAGCAGCTTCGGCAGGTCTGCGATGGTGACATCCGGCGCTGTGCCGAGCCCCTCGATCACATGTTTGCGCTTCAGACCGCCAGTGAGGCCGTCACGGTTTAGCACCGTCATCATCCGCGCCGCACCGCCAGACACAAGCTTGCGGGCCGCGATGGTCGCCCGGATGCTGGCGACATCGGGTGCCATGACGGTCAGCAGCAGGCGGGAAGCTGCCAGAACGGCGCGCTCCGTGGGGCCAGGCGGCATCCGCAGGTCGACCACCACGTAGTTGAACCGCTGTCGCAGTAGGCCGATCAGTCCGGCGACACCCTCGATGGACGGCGTGGGCATGGCATCCATCGGCTCCTCCGCCGCGATCAGCTTCAGCCGGTCACCGATCGGCACCGCGCAGCGCTCCAGGAACAGTCCATCAACCCTTTCCGGGTTCTCCAGGGCAACACGCAGGCCAGGGGGAGGCCGCACGCCGAACATCAGCCCGGTCGTACCGCGGCGCAGGTGCATGTCGAGCAGCACAACGTGACCGCGGCTGACCTCCGCCAGGTGCATGGCTAGGTGCACGGCGACAGTGGTGGAGCCGACGCCACCGCGCGCACCGCAGACGGAGACGACCTGGCCACCACGCCGCGTCGCGTCGGACTCGGTTGCTCCACCGGCGAGGAAAGGACCGAAGAGCCGCGCCGTGCCATCCCGCGTCAGCGGCTTGTGGGCGTATTCGGCGACGCCCAGCTCACGGGTGAGCTGGCGGTAAAAGCTGATTTCCGTGTTGTCGCCGACCACCAGCACCCGGACATCCGGCGTGCAGATGCCGGCCAGGGCTTCGAGCTGCTCCACCGGATCATCAATGCCGGCAATGTCCACGAGCAGCACGTGGGGCGTCGCCTCCCGTTCCAGGGCCTTGATGGCGGTTGCGATGCCGCCGCGCCGCAGCGCGACGCCACCACCCCAGTCCGCAAGGCCCCCGCGGATGGCCGCTTCCGAGGCTTCATCCTGCACAAAGGCGAGGAAGGCTGCACGGTCGCCGCCTACGCGGCTGCCGCGGGAAAGATCGGCTGCCTCCCGTGGGAATTCATGCCGCGGAAAGTCAGCGCGCATCGCTGCCTCCCGCGGCTGGCTGGGCGGCCACTGGCTCGGGGCTCACCGGGGCAATGCGGGACAGGGTCGAGGCGGGAAGGGGGAACCGACGACCGGATTCCAGCCGGCCTACTGCCACGGCCGCGGCCTGGCCGCGGCTATCGGGCGCCGCACGACCCTGCCGCGCATCCTGCGAATCGGATAGCATCAGCAGAAGGTTGGCGTCGTTGGCCCGGCTCGCGTGCCAGGTGCCCGGGCGGGAGAAATCGTCTCCTTTGCAGCCGCTCAGAACCAGCAGCAAAAGAAGCAGGAGCGGAAAAGGCCACGGCGCGCGCATCGGGATCACTCCAGAATGAAGCCGGCGTCGAGGGCGCTGCGACCAAGTGGCGTGGGCAACCCGCGGGCGATCTGGCGGCGGTAAAGGATGCGATCGAGGTCGGTGGCGGGGCGGATCCCGTCCGTCGGCAGCACAAGCGCCCCAGGATCGGAAACGGGGCGAACAAGATAGGGCGTGACGATGATCACCAGCTCCGTCTCGTTCCGGCGAAACCGGTCCGAGCGGAACAGCGCGCCCAGCACGGGGATGTCCGTCAGGCCGTTCAGCCCGCTGTTCGCGGTCGTGCTGCCGCTGGACAGCAACCCGGCAATGGCGAAGGACTGCCCGCTGCCGAGCTCCACCGTCGTCTCGGCCCGCCGCACGTTCAGCGCGGGGATCCGCACCACGCCGGTGCTGAGCGGCAGGGAGATGGCGCCGTTCTCGGTCAGCTCGCTGACCTCGGGCCGTATCCGCAGGTTCAGCCGGTCGGGCGACAGCACCGTCGGCACGAAGGCCAGGCTGATGCCGAAGGGCTTGAACTCGATGGTGATCGCGTTGCTCGTGCTGCTCGCCGCCACCGGCACGGGGAACTCGCCGCCGGCGAGGAAGCTCGCAACCTCGCCTGACTGGGCCGTGAGGTTCGGCTCGGCCAGGATGGTGATCAGCTGGTCCTCGGCCAGGGCATCGATCACCGCGTTGATGTCGAAGCGGGATGAGTTGTAGCTCAGGCCGTAGCGCTGCGGCACGCTGCCGGCGGCCGCCGCGCCGGTCAGGGCGCCCGCGACGGCACCCACCGCGCCGCTGCGCAAGCCGATCAGGAAATTGCCCCCGGTGTTCGCCAGCGCCTGCCAGTTGAAGCCGAGCTCGCGCGAAACCTGACGCGAGATCTCCGCCACGCGCACGCGGACATTCACCTGGATCGATCCCAGCAGCACCAGGCGGTTCGCGACCTCCCGGTCCGCGCCGGCCATCGCGCGGGCCATGGCCTCGGCGCGCTGCGCATCGGCGGCGGAGGCGACCTGGCCCGACAGCACGAGGAGGCGCGGGCCGGCGGCGGCGACGCGGGCCTCCGCGGCACCGGGCACCAGGCGGCGGATCATGCTCTCGATCGCGGCGGGGCTCGATCCCGGCGCCGCCGCGGCACCCTCGGCGGCGGGTAGCCCCGGTGGCGGCGCGGCCGGGGCGCCCGCCAGCACCGTGACGTCGTATTCCGCCACCGGGCTGCCATCCTCGGCCGTGGCGATGATCGTCGTGCGGCCCGCGCCCACGCCCATAACGAAAAGGCTGGTGGGGGAGGCCGGCTGCACGCGGGCGATCCGCGGATCCGCGGCCAGCACGGTGAGGGCCGGGCCGGGAAGGGGCAGAAGCCGGCCCGTGCCCGCCACCAGGGTCAATCGCGTGGCCGCGCCGCCGCGCGCCGCTTCGGGCGATGCGGCGGGCGGGATCTGCGTTCCGGCGGAAGGACGGGGGGCAAGCTGCGGCGCCCCCTGGGCGCGCGGCATGGGCTGCTGGCCCCAGGCCGCCGGCGCCGCAACGACGGCGCAGAACAACAGCGCGGAAACGCGGATCATCGGAACACGACGTTCTTGGATTCGTCGCCCTGGATCACCCGCATGCTCAGCCCCTGACTCAGCCCCGCACGCGCCAGCGCGGGAGAGACATCCGCCCCGAACAGGGAGGAGGAGGTGTCGCCGGCAACCGGAGCCCGTTCGGGCTCGATGGCGCGGACCGTCAGCGCGACACGTCCAAGGCGGCTTCCCACGGCGACACGTTCAGCCTGTGCGGTGGTAACTTCAAGGGTCACCGTGCGCGCCACGCGGTTCACTGTGGCTTCCGCGCCACTGGCGCCTTGGGTGATCTGCTGGTCCACGGCGATCACGCGCACATCGGTCAGCATCGTCTCGCCGACGATGCGGCGGGCGAGCGGCGCGTCGGTGGCACCCAGTTCCTGCGTCAGGATCAGGTCCACCTGGTCCCCCGGCCAGATCAGCCCGGCCGTGCCGGTGACCACATCGACGCCGATCGAGATGGCGCGCTTGCCCGGCGCCAGAACGGCGGCAAGGAAGCCGCGGTCGCGGGGGCGGAGATACTGCGCGCGGTCCAGCGGCGCGCCGGGTTCCATGAAGCGGCGAAGCATCGCGCCTCGCAGCTCGGCGCGGGCTTCGTCCGTGGGCGGCACGGCGCCCTCCGGCAGATTTTCCGGCGCGACCTCGCGGATCGTGAAGTCGTCTTCCTTCAGCAGGGTGCCGGCCGGCAACGCGCGGGCAGCCACCAGCATCCGCGCGCGGGCGGGCGGCGGGGGCGGGGGAGCGGCGGCCTGGACCCTGGCTGCCGGCGGCGGGGCGGAGGGGGCGAGCATCAGCATGCCGGCCGCGCCCAGCCCCGCCGCCGTGATGATCAGCGACAGCATCACAAGAATGCGGAGCAGCATGGTCCGGCGCCTCCCTCAGCGCGGATTGGCGGCGAGCACCGCCAGGGCGCCGGCGGCGATGGCGAAGCCGTAGGGAAGGGGGCCGCGGCGTCGGAGGCGGCGGGCTTCCACCGCGGCGACCCGCGGTAGGAGCCCAGCCCCGCGCGCGGCCGCGAGCCGGGGCGCGAAGAGTGGTCCGGCGAGATACACCGCGCCGAGCAGCCCGCCCGCCATGGCCGTGAGAAAGGTGAAGTCCCAGCTCGCGGCGGGCGACAGGCCGAGGGCGACGGCGCCGGCGAGCTTCACGTCGCCGCCGCCGAGCCAGCCGCGCATTGCGCAGAACAGGAGAGTCCCGAAAAGGAGAAAGGCTGTAAGGAGCGACAGCAGCGCCGCTTCCCTGCCAACCGAGAGGCGTGCCGCGAGACCGACCCCAGCGAGGGCAAGGGAAATGGAGTCCGGGATCACCCGCGCGGACAGGTCGCGCCAGCACGCATAGGCGAGGAGCGGAGTGCTGAGAAGCAACTGTGCCGTGAAGTGCATCGCTGCATCCTTCAACCCAGCGGCAGGGGGCTGGGCCGAAGCCAAGCCCCGCTGATCCCGATCATTGCGTGGCTGTCGTGGCCGTCGTGAGCTTGTCGCCGATGCTTGAGAACGCTGTCTGCAGCTTGGGCGAGAGTTCCCTGGCGGCCAGACCCACCATCACGACGATCGCGACCGCGAGGATCGCGTATTCCGCGGCGGAAACGGCCTTGGTGCTGCGGAGAGCATGGAGAGCGGAGCGAAGCATGGTGCGTTGTTCCATCGTTGTGTTTGCCGTTGGAAGACACCATTACCGTCGAGCATGACCGGCTTTGCCGAACAGGTGCCTGCCATCAGTGATCGTTACGGATTGCTGATGACTTCCGGAGCGTATGCAGCCGACCTCGGCTGCTCCAGTCAAAGTTTGTTCAAATTAGTTTCTTGAGACTTAACAAAACGCACGAAGGATCTGTACTTTTCTTTACGAAACGAAGTGGCATTTTTACCCTCCGTTTCCCGCAAACGTAGAACAATGGCGCATGCGACGACCCGTTCCCCAGCTCGGCCAGAGCGGCGGCACCACCGCCCTGATGGCGGGGGCCGCCACCATGCTGCTGGGCTTTGCGGGCCTCGCGACCGAGGCCGGCGCCTGGTACCTGGTCAAGCGCAACGCCGTGACCGCGGCGGACATGGCCGCACTCGCCGCGGCTGCAGCGGTGGAGCGTGGCGCGGACGCCGTGGCCGTTGGGCACGACACCGTGTCACGGAACGGCTTTCGCCAGGCTGCCGATACCACCGTCACCGTGAACAACCCGCCGCTCAGCGGCACGCAGGCCGGCAATCCGAGCGCCGTCGAAGTGCTGGTCCGGCGCACCATTCCCCTGACCCTGGCGCGCCTCTTTATCTCCACCGCGCCGGTTGTTCGGAGCCGCGCCGTCGCCGTCGTGCATGCCGACGAGGAGGTCTGTGTGCTGGCGCTCGGGGGCGGGCTGGAACTGGGCGGCAACAGCACGCTGAACGTCCGGCGCTGCGCCCTGGCCTCCAACGCCACCGCACCAAACGGCGTTGCAGTGAACGGCAGCTCAAGGGTGCGAGCGGCACAGCTCGTCACGACGGGAAGTTGCAACAACTGCACGGGCGGGGATGTCTGGACCGACGACACACGAACACAACGTCCGATCACCATGGCAAACCGGCCCGCCCCGATTCGCGACCCTTTCGTTGGGCTTCAGGGCTGGACGCCGCATTCTCCGACAGGGTGTCAGACCGTGACTTTCAGCAGGAACGCCGCCGCGATCTCCCCCGGGCAGGCCATCTGCTCCCCCGTCACGGTGGGGCCAAATGACACGCTCACGCTTGATCCCGGGATCTACTATTTCAAGAATGCCGACTTGGTGGTTCGCGGAACCATTCAGGGCAATGGCGTCACGATTGTCATGACGGGCAATCCCGACAGCGTTGGCACGATACAGATCAACGCCCAGTCCAAAGGTGACCTGCGCGGCCCCACCTCACCCCTCATCCCCGGTCATCCCGAGAGCGATGGGCTGCTTTTCTACCGGGATGCGCGCGCCACCAACAATGGACCTCAGAAGGAGGTGCAGTTGAACGGCGGGTCCACACTGAGGCTGAACGGCGGGATGTACTTTCCGACCTCTGACGTAGTGATGAACGGCACGAGTGACATCGGGTCTACCTGTCTTTCCCTAGTGGCCTACCGGCTTTCGTTTTCCGGCAACTCCGACACGGACCTCGACGTCTCCGGCTGCGCGGGCTTTGCGCCTTACCCGACCATTCGCACGGTCAGGCTTGTGGAATGAGGAGGTTGCTCGAAGCCTTGGGCCGCAAGGGCAGTTCGGCGGCCGAGTTCGCCGTCTGGATGCCTGTATTGACGCTGGTGTTGCTTGGCGGTTTTGATCTTGGCAATCAGGTGCAGACGGGGATAAGGCTGGAGCACGCGGTTCGGGCCGGTGCGCAACTTGCCTTCGCTGCCCCTGGCGAGGAAACGGCGATCCGGCGAACGGTGCAACGGGCCTGGCCCGCGCTCACGGCGGCAGACATAACGATTACCTGCTTCTGCGCGGAGACGGTCCAGGCGTGCGCTGCGGTCTGTGCTGCCCCGCAGGCCCGCACCATGACCATCTCGGCCAGCCGGACACTTACCCCCTTGCTGTTGCCCGGCACGAACCGGAGCCTCGGAAATGCGACGGTCCGTTTGGGCTGAATTGCGCTGCAGACGCGGCGCCACTGCATTAGAGTTTGCGCTCGTCGGTGGGCTGGCTCTGACGCTGCTGCTGGGTAGCATGGAGGCGGCGCGTTTCGAGTTCACGCAGCAGGCCCTTCGAAGCTTGTCGGGTGAGGCAGTGCGCGTAGCAAGCCTCAAAGGCTCAGCAAACATGAACGCTTCGCGAGCGCCTTGTGCAGGTCTTTCAGGCTCTCTGACGGGTCTGGATTTTGGGGCGCCATTCCTCTCCGCGTCGACGCTGACCGTCACGATGTCCGGATGCAGGACGGAAGGGGCAGTGACGTTGGTCACTGTCACAGTCAGTCAGCCCTTCGGTTTCAAATTCTCCTTACTGCCTCTGGGAACGGTAATTCTATCCGAGTCAGCCCAGGGCGTTTTCAATTGAGAGTCTGTTTGGGTGCCTTTCAGCCGTTGGGTCCGATCTTTTCCTGAGGCGACCGCCGTGAACCGGCTAGCAGGGCAGAGGTGTTGGGGTGGCTTGCTGCGCAATCGTGCTGGGCGCCTCAATGCAGCCGCTGCTCGGCTGGCCTGCGCCGCCCTACTCGCCGCCGGAGAAGCCCCGGTCCATCGTACTGACCAAGCTCAAACTGGCTTGAGTGTTCTCCATCGGGTCAACTTGAGTAAAAGGGTGTTTCTACTACTACCTTGAGTTGCGGAGCGGTGCTCCGCAACCCAGCGCTTGAACGTCGGGTCCTCAGCGGAGGTCCCCGCGAACTCCAGCACCCGGCGATCTCTTCCTGCTTGCGACGCTTGACCATCTGTCAGATCCCTACCGGTGTATGTGCAGAGCGCTGGCGCAGCATTGCTCAGCGATCCCCTTGGCTGCGACCGCTCTGCGTGCCCTTGCTCACGCCGCCCTGGTTGCCATTGCCGCCCTGAGGAGCACGGCCGGCGGGCGGAAGGGGAGGGAGGTTGGCCATGAGGGTGTCTCGTGAAGGCGGTGGAGGAAGACGTGGAGAACGAAGCAACCTCGCCGTGGTTAGGCGTGCATGTCCGTCGTCGAATGCTTTGGGGCAGAGAGGGCGCGGGCTTAAAGCGCCTTTCAAAACCTGAAAAGCGGTAGGGCTGCGCCGAACTGAAGGGCATGGCGAAGCCCCTGATTTCAGATGAACTCTGGTTGGTCATTGAGCCGCTGTTGCCGCCCGAGCGGCCTAAACCGAAGGGCGGACGGCCGGTTGTACCGCCCCGTGCCGTCTTGAGCGGCATCCTCTTCGTGCTGCGCTCCGGCATTCCGTGGGAGATGCTGCCGCGGGAGATGGGCTGCGGATCCGACGTCACCTGCTGGCGGCGGCTACGGGACTGGCAGGGCGCTGGTGTGTGGGACCGACTGCACCGGGAGATGCTGCGGCGCCTGCGCCAAGCCGACCGTATCGACTGGACCCGTGCCTGCGTGGACAGCGCGTCCATCGCAGCCAAAAAGGGGGGGCCGGAACCGGGCCGAACCCGACGGACTGCGGTAAGGCGGGCACCAAGCGGCACCTCGTCACCGACCGACGCGGCACCCCGCTCGCCTTCCTGCTGAGCGGCGCCAACACGCATGACAGCAGGCCCTTCGAGGACCTGCTCGACGCCGTGCCACCTGTTGCAGGGAAACCTGGGCGACCCCGCCGCAGGCCGGACAAGTTGCACGCCGACAAGGCCTACGATCATCGCCGCTGCCGCCGCGCCTGCCTTCGTCGCGGCATCAGGCACCGGATCGCGCGTCGCGGCATCGAGAGCAGCCAGAGGCTGGGCAAGCACCGCTGGGTCATCGAGCGCACATTCACCTGGATCAACCGCTTCCGCCGCCTGGCCATCCGCTACGAACGCAGGCTCGACATCCACCACGCTCTGACCGCGCTCGCCTGCTCCCTCATCTGCCTCAACGCGCTTCAGGAGCAGTTTTGAAAGGCGCTGTTAGTCGATGTTCTTGCCTCCGCTGCGCTGATGAACCTTGGCGAGGTCGCGGTAGCGTCCGTCAACGTGGTGGAAATTGCATTTGGGCTTGAGGTGGCCACGGCTCAGGCGGC
>NZ_JBHLVZ010000045.1:0-12861 GCF_042433125.1 Muricoccus vinaceus
CAGGTGTCGCCCAGCTTCGGTCGGCGTCGCCGCAGCTTGGCCGCGAAATCCGAGCCGAACTTGCGGCCCCATTGCCGCAGCGTCTCGTGGCTGACCACGACGCCGCGGAAGGCCAGCATCTCTTCCACCATCCGCAAGCTGAGCGGGAAGCGGAAGTAGAGCCACACCGCCTGGCTGATGATCTCGGCCGGGAAGCGATACCCGGCAAAGCTGGGGCAGGCGGCGGAGGCGGTCATCCCACCCGACTACCCGGGGGTGGACCGCTCGGGCAAGCTGGGGGTTGGCCAACTTGACGGTGCCGCCGCCGCAACCATGGCGACACTAGATGCGCGGGCGATGCCCTCCACTTTAGCGACCGCCTCCGCCCGAGCTTCGGGGCTGGCGTCCATGTCCCCCTGCTGCGCCTCGACAACCTGGAGCCAGGCCTTCGCGGTAGCGGCAGCTTGGCGAGCATCAGCGGCTGCAAATGTGGCCAGGGCTTGCTCCGCCTCGGCTGCGGCGCTCGACGTAGTAATGGCTGCCCAGTCAACGCTGTGTCGATGGGTCCTGCGGCAGCGCGGCATCAAGCTCATCGACCATTGGCTTCAACGCCTCGCATACTGCAGGAGCCGGCGAGCGAGCTTCCTGACCGGCAGCGATCTCCGCGCCAACGACAAGCGATGGACCGTCGAGAGGTGCTCCTGCAGGCGGAGCCTTGCTGACGGCGCGGGTTATCAGCTCTGCCAGTTTGGCTTGGCGTAGCTTCTCCCATTCTGCGGTTCGCAGACCGCAGGATCGGGCCATGGCAGCCACACGCAGGTATCCAACGTAGGACTCGACGTTTTCCATGCTGGTCACAACGGGAGGGGCGCGCTGAGCATCCTGCGCCTGAGCGCAATAGCAAACGAAGGAAAGCGTAGCAGCGGTAGCTATAGCGCGCATCGAATATTCATCCCAATTAGCTCCAGGTCAGTTCCACTCAGGCGGCCAAAGGCAGCACAATGTGGCAGTGGACCCCATCTGGTCCGAAGACAAGGCAGGTCTCGGCCTGCAGCTGGTAAGGCAACGCCTCTTCGATCAGCTGGCGGCCGTAGCCGCGGTGGGACAGCTCCTGTCCTTCCGCCATGCGCACGCCACTCTCCGTCCAGTCCAGCACGAGGCAGCGCTCCTTTCCCGCCCCTCCTAGCCTCCAGGTGATTCGAAGGTGCGCGTCCGGATGAGCCAGGGCACCGTGCTTCAGGGCGTTTGTCGCGAGTTCGTGCAGGGCAAGGGCGAGCGGCTGTACAGTCCTCCCGCCCAAATCGATGGGGGGACCATCGATGGTAATGCGGTCCGAGCGATCCTGCCCTGCGGCCCGCAGCTCCGCCTCCACCACGTCGTGCAGCGAGGCTGACCATGCTCCGCTTCGGGCAAGGAAGCCTTGCACCCTACCGATTGCAGCGAGGCGCGCCGCATACTGCTCCAGAGCATCGCCCGCGGGAAGGGTTTGGGCCGCGATCGCCTGTACGACGCCGAGCAGGTTGCGGGTCCGGTGCTGCAGCTCGGCGAGTACCACCCGGAGCTCCGCCTCGTGCTCACGCGAGGCACGCTCACCCCTCTCCGCCTCCTCGGCCCGTGCTTGCTGGTGCAGGAGGGCCTGAATTATTACGGAGACCGAACCGGCCAGCCCTGCGTAGATCAAAACATCAACGACGTCCGCTGGATCGCTCAACGCAAGGCTACCGCGCGGCGGCAGGTCGAGGGCGATCCAGGCAACCGTCGCGAGCAGGGTCACAGAGCTCGCGCTGCGGCCGAAGGCGAGTGCAGACAGGAGCACAGCGAGGAGATGGAAGGTGTATACGTTGCTGCCGCCCATGCCGAAGGTGAGGTCGTGCAGCTCACCGACGAGGACGCCAAGCACGAAGCCACCGAGAAGGCGAAGGGGGATTGGCAGAGCGCGGGTGCGGGCAAGGATGCGCCCCAACATGCCCCCCGAAGTGTGCCACCGTCCACGGCGACCCTCAGCAGGCACCGCGACCAGCACCACTCCAGAAGCAATGCTCGTACGGCTCTTGAACTCGGGTTGGTGCATCGACCGCTCACCCCCTGACTCCGCAGCCCTTACTTTAGCAGGGACGATGACCACTGAACCGGCCCAAGCGCGCCCTGTGCCGACACCTTGCTTTCACCCGCGTCTTTGTTCCCTTGGGGCAGGCCTCCCCTGTAATTCTTTTCGTTCACCGCTTCTTCGTGCTCCACCTGCTGGGCAAGATGTCTGTCTCCGCAGTGGTCGCCATTGCCCTAGCCATCCCCTTCCTCGTTTGGCTCGTCCTCCGCCGAGCCGCCACTCTGCCGCGCTTCCTGTTCCTCGGGGATGCCCTTTCCCATCGCGCTACACTGCTTGACTGAGCGCGCGTCCGGTTCCCCCTTTCGGTGTCACCTCAGCACCGCCCTCGCGCAGGGGCGCGGATCAGGGGTGTTCGTGGCGCCGCATCAGCCCGCCACACTTCCAGGCGAAGCACCGCAGCCCTATGGAGCCCTACATTAGTTCACTTGCGAAATCACATAAAAGTGAGCAATTGGCCGCAGGTGCTTGAGCACTAAAGAGGTTGGTGAGCCATGTTTAATCTCTGCTGTGCGGTTGCCGCCCTAGGCGCGGCGGTTTTGCTGGGTCAAGCCGGGTTCGGGCAGACCCCCTCGGGCAGCCTGCAGAGGTCCGCGCCCGTGCAAGTGTCGTCCTCGCTCGCAGGGGCATTTCGCGGGAGCTGAATTCGGCGGCGCGGCTGGCTTTAGCGAAGCCACCGCCGCGCCTGCTTCCCGAGAGCGCGCGTTGAACCACTCTGCCCAATCGTTCCGATTTGATTTTTAGCGGGTTTTCGAGAGCCCCTCGCACCCGGTGCCGGGGTGGTCCCAAAACGGATCTGTCAGAGTTCGCGCCAGGGGTGCCCGGATTGGCGAGCAGGGGCAGGTTTGGATAAGTTCCTGACGGGTTAATGGGCGGCTGGGAGCCTGAGATGGGCTGCGTCAACTGCGGTTCGGCCAAGGTGACTGAGCGGCGGGACCGTACGGCGCAGGGTTACCGGCGCTTTCGCTGCGGCGCCTGCGGCCGAGGGTTCAACGAGCGCAGCTCGGGGGTGCTGAACCGGGCCCAGTACCCGAGCGATGTAATTGCCCTCGTGGTGCTCTGGCGCTTGCGCTACCGCCTGACCCTGCGGGATCTGGCGGAGATGATCCTCATCCGCGGCATCGTGTTCAACCACGAGGCAGTCCGCGACTGGGAGGCCAAGCTTGCACCAGTACTGACAAACAGCCTTCGGCAACGCAGGTACGGCAAGGACGGCCCCGGGTGTCGCTCCTGGCACGTGGACGAGATGGGGTATCCCGGCCCGGCATAGCTGCCACCCCTTGTCTGGACGGAGCGGGATGCTTGGTTTGGGAGGGCTGGTGACAGCCTGCCAGCTTCATGCCCCAGCTCTGGAGGACCGTGCCATGCTCTATTGTGGACTGGACGTGTCCCTGAAGCAGACCGCGCTCTGCGTAGTGGACGGCGATGGACGGGTGGTCAGGGAGGCCAAGCTGGCCACCGATCCGGAGGTGATCAGCCGCTTTCTCGGGGAGAATGAACTCGGCTGCGAGCGCATTGGTCTGGAGTCCGGAGGGACGTCGTCCTGGCTCTGCCTGGAACTGCGCAGGCTTGGGCACCCTGCCGTGTGTATCGATGCGCGACATGCGGCGGCGGCCCTGCAGGCAGGCTTTCGGAACAAGAACGACCGCAATGATGCCTGCGGCATAGCCGAGCTCATGCGCGTGAGGAGCTATCGCGAGGTCTGGATCAAGTCGCAGGAAAGCCAGCGCCGGGGCATGCTGCTGACGGCGCGTGGGACACTGCATAGCCAGAGGGTTGCCCTGGAGAATACGGTCCGTTGCCTGCTGCGCCTCGAGGGGATCCACTTCCCAACTCGCGGGAGCCGCTTTGCCGAGGACGTCCTGGAGCGGATCGGTGGGTCGGATGCCTTGCACCTGATCATCCGTCCCCTGCTGGAGACGCGCGCCACAATCATGCGCCAGATCCTTGCTCTTGACCGGCAGATCATCACCACGGCCCAGCATGACCCCGTGTGCCGTCTGCTGATGACGATCCCGGGCGTGGGGGCGCATACCGCGCTGTCATTCAAGGCTTGCGTCGATGACCCAGCACGCTTTCAGCGGTCACGAACGGTTGGAGCTCACTTCGGCCTCACGCCCCGGCAACACAGTTCGGGCGAGGTCAACATCAGCGGACGGATCAGCAAGATGGGCGACCGGGGCATGCGAAGGCTGCTCTATGTGGCCGCGAACGCGATGATGACACGCGGCCGCTGGTCAGCCCTGAAGGCCTGGGCCATGCGCCTGGCCAAGGCACGAGGCGCACGGCGCGCCAAAGTGGCCCTGGCACGCTGGCTGGCCGTGACGATGCCGCGATGTGGCGGTCGGGCGAGCCCGTCCGCTGGACGAAGCAGGCCGAGGCTGCCTGAGCGGCGGCCCGGCTGCCCTGCCACGCCGTGGCGGGTCCCGCGAGGGACGGGCTGGTTCGAGAGCGCAGGTACGTTTGGTCCCACCTCGGTGAGAGACCGCTGATGAGATCGCTCCGGACCACCTGACCGACCCCATCCTGTGCCGGCCGATCGCGCTGAGCACGTAGAGAAGACTGTCACCTCAGGGACCACGCCGCAGCAACAGCAAGGCAATGAGGACGGGCCGCGCACAGCAGATATCAGGGCGGCATCGAAGATGAGATGAGAGAGGAGTTGCTCAGATGGAATAGAAGCGCCTTGACCCGCAAGGCCGGGATAGAGAAAACCTACCTGAAGGTCCGTGGACGTTGGTGCTACTTGTATCGGGCGATCGACAGGAACGGCGATCTCGTCGACACCATGCTGAGCGAGCACCGAGACATGGCGGCAGCCAAGGTGTTCTTCCGCTCGGCCAAGTCGGCCACAGGTCTCGTCCCCGACAAGGTCACCACGGACGGGCATGGCTCGTACCCACGGGCGATCCGCTCGACGCTTGGCAAGCGGGTCACTCACCGCACCAGTGCTTACAGGAATAACGGGCTTGAGCAGGACCACCGGGGCATCAAAGGCCGCATCCGATGTATGCGCGGGTTCAAGAGCTTCACCTCAGCCGAGCGCTTCTGTCGCAGCTACGACGAACTCCGCAACCATCTCCGCCCCAGCGTTCGTCACAACCACCATGTTCCCGCCAGCCGCGGTCGCATGCTTCAGCTCCGTCGTGCGGCAACCGTGCTCTCTATCCTCGCGGCAGGGTAGGCTCACAGCCTCTGCTGGCACATGGCGGCAGCTCTGGCGCGAGCGCTGACAGAACCTGGCGACGAGCACACCAAGCTGCCGCTCAACAAGCCCACGTTCAACGTAGATCGCAACTGTAATGCTAGTGGGCTTTGCAGGGGCACTCAGGCGCTCGGGGCTTGTGAGGATTGACCGTGAGCATCAGCTTCGGCTCCAGAGGTGTCACGGCCGTTGAAGACGACCCCCGGCTGCGTCACAAGCAAGCCATGGCCACAAGCAAGACACTCAACGCGGCGAACCTTGAGGCACTCGGCGCGGCCCGGCTCGCGGAACTGCTCATGGCGATCAGCAAGGGCAATGCTGCCGCCCAGCGCCAGCTACGCCTGGCCCTGGCGGGCAGCGGCGGTGCCGACGGAACGGCGCGCGCGATCACCAAGCAGCTGATCAGCATCGGGCGCGCTAAGACCTGGCTGGACTGGCAGAAGATCAAGCCGTTCCTGGCCGAGCTGGAGGTCCAGCGCCGCGCGATCCTCGACGTGGTCGCCCCAGCCGATGCGGGCGAGGCTTTCGAGCTGCTCTGGCGCTTGGTTGGCTGCGCCGAAGGCGTGCTCGCGCGCTCCGACGATGGTAGCGGCCGCCTGTCCGACGCGTTCCGCGCCGCTGCCCGGGAACTCGGCCCCCTGGCGCAGCGGGCCGGCCTGCCGCCCGAGGTTCTCGCGAACCGTGCCTTCTCGGCCCTTGCGAGTGACGAACACGGTGCCTGGGACGAGCTCGTCCCTATCCTGGCCCCTCAACTCGGCACGGCCGGGCTGCTCATCATCAGGGACGCTGTGCAGGCATGGCAGGCGGAGCCAGTTACCGCCTCGCCCAACGGCAAGCGGCAGGTGATTGGCTGGTCGAGTTCCGGTCCGATTCACGCTGACGAGGTTCAGGCCCGTCGCCGGAAGCACGCGGCCACCTTCATCCTGCAACAGGTCGCCGACGCGCTCGGCGACGTGGACGGCTTCATCGCGCAGTTCGACCCCACGGCGCGCAAAACGCCGGCCGTCGCTGCGGCCGTAGCGCGACGGCTGCTCGGTGCCGGGCGCCTGGACGAGGCCTGGGCAGCGGTCGAACGCGTCGACGCCCGGCAGCGCGCGCAGGCGCCGGCCGAGTGGGAGGGGGTGCGCGTCGACGTGCTCGAGGCGCTCGGGCGGTTAGACGAGGCGCAGGCATTCCGGTGGGATCGCTTCGCCGCGACGCTCAATGCCACGCACCTTCGCGCCTACCTCCGCAAGTTGCCGGACTTCGACGATGTCGAGGCAGAGCAAAAGGCGCTCGCCCATGCGCTCACCTTCAAGGACGTCCACCGATCGTTGGAGTTCCTGATCGCGTGGCCCGACCTACGGCGGGCCAGCGAGCTGGTCCTCGGCCGACTGAAGGCGTTGAACGGCGACCTCTACGAATTGCTTTCCCCGGCTGCCGACGCGCTTGAAAGCAGGCACCCGCTCGCCGCGACACTGCTGCGTCGGGCCATGATCGGCTTTACGCTCGGTGCTGCCCGGTCGTCGCGTTACAAGCATGCGGCGCGGCACTTGCGCGATTGTCGTGACACTGCAGCGCGCGTGGAGGACTTCGGATCGGTGCCCGATCACCCCACTTACGAGCGGGCGCTCCGGGCCGCCCACGGGCGCAAATTCGGGTTCTGGCAGGAGATAGACAAGCTGGGTTGAGCTCGAGAGGCAGCTTGAAGAATTGCGGCTTCGTCGGTGAACATAGACGTTTCCTGAATTGGAAGAGGGAAGCCTGGCGTTCCTGCTAGAGCCAGTGGCCTCGCTATTAGGACGCTTCGCGGCGGCGTTGGGCAAGCGGCAGTCACGCGACCTGGCGGGGGCTGGCCCCCTCCCCATACTGATCGTAGCCGCGCGCTCAACTGCTCCTTACTCCGGGGAGGTGGTCAGGACGGGTTGTGGCGGAGGAGCGCCCCGCTGGGCGTGGCTCCAGACGCCTGATGACGCATGGCATTTGGGGGCGAAGGCTCTATGTGAGCTGGAGCTCCTTTCCATCGCCGGCACTGAGGCGTTGGGCCGAAGCGACTTGGCGCAGGCTCACCTTGGGAGGATCACCCCGCTGCCGAGAATGACTGCGGCCAGGAGCACGAGGACGAAGGTGTACAGCACCGTCACGCCTCGCTCTGTTCGGTGTTGGTGATCGTTCATGCTGGCTTGTTGGAGGCCGAGGTTACCTGCTCAGGGCAGCTCGGGCGGCCAGTACCAGGCGCACATCGTCCGCAGTTACGCCGCTGTGGGGAACCGCAGCCACCTCCTCCAAGTCGCGAGGCGTCGGCAGGTGGTCGAAACGCGTCAACCATGCACGCAACGCCTCCTTGAGCTCAGCGGTCATCTCCAAAGGGCATCTCCACGAGCTGATGAGATGGAACGGTCTCGCAGCAATCACCCAAGCAAGACGCGAACTGTCACGTAGATACAGGTCCAGAGCGCTACAGAAATCCCCAGGATAAACAGCAAGGACACGCCTACGCTCATGGGGTGGCTCGCGTCTACATCGTCCGCTTGGCCATCCTGCAGGTAGACGGTCGACGGTTGGTCATCGGAGCCCATTGTTTATGCCTCCCCGGGTGACTGATCGACATAAGCGCGGAGCCGTATTGAAAATGTAGGCCTACAATGGGAAGTTTTGTGCACCCGGTGGGCGGAGAAAGCATGCGCCGGGGGAGGAATGGTACCCGTGGCGCAAAATGCACCGGAAACAGACGAGTCCTTGGTCGAGCTTTTTGCTGCCGCGATGAAAGTGGCACAGCGCCTCTTGATGAATGGGCAGTCGACACAGACGGCTGAAGCCTACATCCGAGAAACGGCTCCCATGTTCATCAACGCTGGCCTGACGGTGACTGAAGCTGTTGAGTACAGCACCCGCGTCTGGGGAAGCGTCATGCAGGAAGGGCAGGCATGAACGCCCCGCAGTTCCAGCGGAGAGTCGGGAGTTCTCCGAACGACGAGGCCGCAACTCAGGAGGCCGGGGTGCTGCTCAAGAGGCAGTCAGCCCCTTGGAAGACGGGGGACCGGCTTCTTTGCATCAGCCCTGGGGGGCAATGGCTAACGATCGGACGAGTTTACACCGTAACAGACTGCTCGGCAGTTGGACGGCACCCAAATTGGCCAGAGGTGTTCGCCGACGACGGGCACCATCACATCTACCCACCGACACGCTTTAGAAGAGCGTTTGAGGAGGAACCGAGGGAGTCCATCAGGTTAAAGCCGGTCCTGTTTGGCGTTGGCCTGGGTGGGTTGATCGTGGCGATCCTGTTTTGGATGCTGGTGTGAGCATACGCATCGTAGCGGGTCTGGCCTGCACGCTCTGGTTGTGTTTGCCGACGTCGCATACTAGCTTTTCGGGAGCGTCTCCCAGACGTGGTTTCTATGCCCCGGGAACTTACCCCCGCTCGTAATTGGGCGGGGGTATTTTTTGCTCACCGCCCGCTTCTGAGGTTGACTGTTCTGCGCACTCGCCAAGGTTGCCGGATCAAGCGTCGTGGGACGATGACGCATGACCCGCAGGTGCCTTCCCGCCCATCCAGTCTTCGTGTTGGCTGCCGCCAGCCTTTACACTCGGTCGTCGTCCGCTCGCCTTTCCGGAGATCCCAATTTTCTTACGGCGTACTGCAACTTTTGTCGGCGCCTTTTACGTCTCAAAACCATTGTACGGCAGCAATGTTTTAGATCGTTGAATTTGTTCGAAGATCGTTGGTGGCATGAACGTTGCCATATCCGTCTGTGAGGGTGCTGTGGTGGCGCCCGACATGCTGCAGATATCAAGGTTGTCCTCCGCAATGCGCAAGCTTCTTCTCGCCACCGCTGCCGTTCTGGCTCTTGGCATGGCCACTCAGGCCGAGGCCGCACCGCAGCTGTCCGCGCGCATTCTGGAAGACGGGGCGCTGGTGTCGGGTTCGGCCACCTCCTCCTCCACGGGCACCCTCTTCTTCAGCGGCCAGAGCACCAACTTCAGCGTGCTGAGCGCCCTGTCGCTCGGCTCGCCGATGGTGCCGCAGCCGGCGCTTGACGTGCAGACCACCAGCGTCAGCACCACCCGCAACTTCAGCGGCACGCACACCCTGACCTTCCTGGTGACGCAGACCGGCCTCGACAGCAGCTCGGCCGGTGCGCCGCTGGCAGCCTTGGCGAGCAGCTTCACGGCCAACTTCCTGATCGGCACCGCGGCAGTCCGCAGCGTCACCGTGGCCAGCTACGCCGATGCCGCCAACACCGCCTTCGGCACCTCGCAGCTGCTGGCCAGCCGCACCTACACCAGCGGTCCGACCAATGCCTCCGGTGCCCTGGTGTCCAACCCGACCCTGGACGGCTCGCTGTTCTCCGAGACGGTGGTGATCACCGCCACCTTCACCGGCGGCAATGCCGTGCTGAACGCTTCGGCCCAGATCGTGGCCGTGCCCGAGCCCGCCTCCCTCGCCCTCCTCGGCATGGGCCTGCTCGGCATGGGCCTGGTGCGCCGGCGCAAGCAGGGCTGAACCCCGCCCGATGGTGGGGCGCATCAACCCACCATCCTTGAGGCAACACAGGCCGGACGCTCAAGCGCCCGGCCTTTTTGCTGCTCTTACCGAGCCGGGTGCCACTATCGATCAGGCACAGCGCATAGGAGAGCAGCTTCGAGAGAAGGAGGCACCGATGCCGGTGCAAGGCACGCCCGATCAGTTCGTCGGCCTTCTAAAGGAGACCATCGTCGCAATCGTGCGGCGTGATGGTCCGGACCTGACCGCGCGCCAGTTCAGCGTCTTCCTGACCGTTTACCTCTACGAGGGACCGCACACGGTGCGCGGCCTGGCCGCAGCGCTCAACGTCTCCAAGCCCGCGATCACCCGCTCAGTTGACCGCCTGGAAGAGTTTGACTTTGCCCGCCGCAAAGCAGATCCAAAGGACCGCCGTTCCGTGCACATCCAGCGTACTGTGAAGGGTGCTGCCCTGTTACGCGAGATGCACACCATTGTGGGCGAAACCGCCACGCCAGAGCGGACGCAGAACGGCGCGGGCCAGGCCGGGGATGCAAGCTGAGACGGATGACGTTGCGGCACACCCGCCTCACCCTTAAATTCCACCTCGTGGCTTCAAGCTTGTCACAGGGCGGAGCCGCCACTTCCTCGCGCGGCCGCAAGGGCGTGGAGGGCAGGGGACGAGAGAGTTTCGGGCTTATCGTTCCCTGCCCTCATTATGCTACGGACGAACCCCGAGACCTCACTCGGCCCTGGGTCGGAACCGCGGTCGTCTTACAAGCTGGCTAGCAGCAGCCACAGCGTCAGCGCCGCCAATCCTGTCCAGACCGGCAGGACCACGAGGCAGCCGAGCCAGCCTGAACTGCGCCTGGGCCGGCCGTGAGCCGCCCGACGATAAGCCACCGCACGCTCGGTCGGGAGAAGACGAAAGGCCAGCCAGCGCCAGAGCGAAGGCAGCACGCCTTCGGCGATGAGGAACGGCATGTCCAGCAGGTCGAGGAAGGCGCGCAGGGGCGAGCGGTTGTAGGCCCAGGCCAGCCAAGCCATGGCGCGAGGGAGGGATCCGTTGCTGAGGTCGGCGGCCGCGAGAGCGAGTGCCTCATCCTCCGTCGAACGGGTGGGCGACGTCCCTTCGGCCCGCTTTCGCGCCGCAGCGTCGTGGACGGCGCGGCGGTCCTTCTCGGTTGTTGGACCGTGCAGCACCTCGCGCCTCACTGGGCCAGCTCCGGCCAGCTGACAGCCAGCACGCGAAGCTCAGCGTGGGTCGGGAACCAGAGCAGGGCGGGCGCGCTTGGCTGGGTCAAGGCAGGGCGACGTGCCGACGGATCAGCGCCTCCAAGCCCGCGCGGTCGGGGTGTCTCGCGACCAGCGCCTCGGGCAACCAAAAGGCGCTGATCCGGTCGGCCAGAAGGAACATCATTCCGCCGTCCCGCACCGCGCCGGTGAGGCGCGGCCAGGGCACGAAGAGGACGCGGCTGGGATTGCGCCAGACCACGCCCCTCTTACCGAGCAGCAGGTCGTGCTCACCAAACAGGTCTTCCCCTGCCGCGTGCAGCGCGCGCACGGCGCGCCGCTGCCGGGAGAGCAGGGTCAGCGCGAGCGCCGCCGTGGTCACCGCAGCCACACCGATCGCAGCGAAAAGGACCTCAAAGCCGTCGAGGCTCAGCATCCATCCCGTCCGCGCGCTCGCGATCCACAACTCGGCGCCAACATCCCAGTAGGAGGCAAAAACGCCCGTGACGGTGCCAACCAGCACCGCCGCTGCCAAGCCCACCAGGTGCCTCCGCCAGCCCGTCCGCACCATCGTGCCGCGCAGCAGCACCGCCTGAAGACGTGCGTACTCCGCCCGCCCCAGCGCCGGCAAGCGCAGGGCGTAGTGGACCGGGCCAGCCAGCGCGTCAGGATCCGCGTTCTGCCAAGCCACATCAGTCATGCCCCATCCGCCTCAGCATGAACCTTCAGGTCGCTAGCAGCGGGTGGCTGTCGATCGCGCCAAGCCTGCGCCGGACCCCAGAGCCAGTCGCCACGCTCAACCGAGAGGGACGCAAGGATGCCCAGCACCAGGGTCCGGGCGTCTGTCGCAGCACCGCCGGCCCCGATGTAGGCCGCCTCGGCGTGGTCTAGGCTG
The DNA here is from genome assembly GCF_042433125.1 of Muricoccus vinaceus. Classification (NCBI taxonomy): domain Bacteria; kingdom Pseudomonadati; phylum Pseudomonadota; class Alphaproteobacteria; order Acetobacterales; family Roseomonadaceae; genus Muricoccus; species Muricoccus vinaceus. Next base: position 11,879 of record NZ_JBHLVZ010000045.1, read on the forward strand.
ACACCGCCCTCCAAGCCCTTGCCACGCGCCTCTCGATAGGCGGTTCCAACCGCGTGCAGCAGATCCTCTGGCCAGTAGGAGCAGGGGACCGGCTCGTAAAGGTGATCATGAGCCAGGGGGCGAATCCAACGGCGCGTGGGCAGGGGAGGGCAGGCTAGACCACCGTGAACAAAACGCTACCCAGGATGCCACAATGTTCTGGATAATGCCAACGTAGGCCCTTATTAACTGCGCGCACCCAGGTTGGGACTCAGGGTCCAGCCGGGAGTAATCGTAAGAGTGCTGTTCTGGCAGACATCCACGCGGCGGCGAGCTTCCATCGCGCCTCCTTCAAACACGATCTGCACATCGGCGCGGCAGTCACCAACATAGTTCACCGTGACCTGACGGCCCGTCTCGATGACGTCTGTCCCGAGTAGGTCCGAGCCCCAATCCGCCTCCGTACTTGGCGAGATCAGCACCTGTTCAATGGTACGAGGCGAACGGTTGCTCACCACCACCCGGTGCGCGGAGCCAGGTGCCGCGGCTGCAGGGGGGGACGGCTTGCGGTCCTGTGCCACTGCCGAGGTGGCTGTTAACCCAACCAGGAGAAAGAGGGCGAGCAAGTGTCTTGGGGAGCGCAGATGCATCTAAGAGCCCTCAGTAAATGCAGAGCCAACCCCATGTGGAAGCGCCCGCAGAGGTACAAAGCTATACAGCACCCGCCATTCGATCAAGCCGGCATCCTGTTGATCCACACCAAAACATTGACCTTGGCCGTGTACCGCCCGCGGTTGTTGAGACACCTGAGTGAAGCCTATGCGGCGAGAGCCGCGGGTGAAAGCTGATCCTTGCGGACGGCGTTCGGTGTTCTGAAGCCGTGGCGCTCGATCAGCCAAGTTGAGTTGTAGGCGCGCCGGAACTCAAGGAGCGCCTGGCGGAGTTGCTCGACGGTGTCGAAGGTCCGAACCCAGAGGAGGTTTTCCTTCAGGGTTCGGATGAAG
>NZ_JBHLVZ010000046.1:0-2514 GCF_042433125.1 Muricoccus vinaceus
CAGGTGTCGCCCAGCTTCGGTCGGCGTCGCCGCAGCTTGGCCGCGAAATCCGAGCCGAACTTGTGGCACCAGTTCCGGATGCTCTCGTGCGTGACGGTGATGCCCCGCTCCGCCAGGATCAGTTCCACGTCCCGCAGGCTCAGGCTGAACACGTGATACAGCCAGACCGCGTGGCTGATGATCTCCGCCGGGAAGCGGTATCCAGGATGGGTGGCGGGGTCTGACGTCGTCCCGTCAGACTGCGTCGGCTCGGTCATTCCGAACAACGCCCTTCAACTTGCCAATGCCTGGGCGAAACAGGGGCCACTGCAGTTCTTGCAAGGGCCGAAGCCATGAGGGCACTTTAACAGGGCCGTAGGGTTTCTACGCCAGGAACCCTATTGCTTCTCAGTAGACAAGATCGAAATGAGTGAGGAGGGATCGGTGAAGTTGCCTAGTCAGACAGCCCACAGGCTTAAATTTAGGTGGCTCAAAATAAGATGGTATTTTCAAGCCACCACCCTCGCCTTAATGCTTCTTATAAATCAGGTAGTCTTTGCGAAACTAGAACGCCCAAAGATTTTGTTCCTTGGCGACTCTATCACGCATGGACGTCTTGACCGACAGAGCTATCGGTATCCCTTGTGGAAGTTACTCGCATCGCACGGGCAGCCTTTTGAGTTCGTCGGTTCACAGACTTCAAATCATGACGGTAGTCCGCCATTTCCAGATCTGAATGGACAGTCGTTCATTAACCGGCATGAAGGGCATTATGGGTGGCGTGCAGATCAAATTCTGGAAGCTCTTCCATCATGGCTCAGCTCATATACACCAGATATAGTCATACTCCAAATCGGATCGAATGACATTGGCGCAGGCGATTCGGTTGTTCAAATTGCAAGCGAAGTGTCGATGATCATCGCAAGGCTCAGGCAAGCGAACCCATCGGTATCAATTTTGCTAACCAATGGAACCCCTACGACCGGAAATCGCCGGGTGGGCCATACGGCCATGAAGAATGAATACACAAGAACCGCCGAGCGCGAGAACACGCAGGTCTCGAAAGTTTACTTGGTTGATACTTTCTCTGGATTTAATTCTTTCTTTTTAGCGGACAGCGTTCACCCCAACGAAAGAGGCGAGGATTACATCGCCCGCAGAATCTATCCAGTGCTTGTGTCAGCGCTGCAAGAAAAGTAGATCCCAGACGACCCCGAGCAGGCGAGCTGCACATTCTTGGGGCAAAATGTTCAAAAGATAAGGTTCATCCGTCGGAAACGTGCGAGTCTTGCAGCATTCCAACTGGAAGTTGCGTGGAGGCCGCTATGATGCAAACGCGAGCCCGTGATCTTATGAACCCCGATGTTACCACTGTGCCGCCAGGAGTGCCTGCTTCCGATCTTGCCCGCATGTTTGCAGATCGCGGCATCTCAACGGTCGCCGTCGTGGATCCACAGGGAACGTTACAAGGCATCGTCACAGAGGCTGATCTGATCCGCCGTCTAGCGGATGAGGATGATCAACCCCGCGCGGGCTGGCTCGGTCGGTTTCTTTCCAGCCCAGACAACATGGCGGAGCGATACGTTCGGAGCCACGGCACCACTGCCGAGGATCTAATGACGAAGCAGGTCATAACGGTGGGACCAGAGGACAGTGCTACCCACATTGCACGCCTCATGGAAGACCACAATATTCGTCGTGTATTGGTCACGGCGGGCGGCCAACTTCTCGGCGTGGTCGGTCGCGCGGACTTGGTGCGTGCTCTAGTGAAGCCGACAGGCGCATCGCCTGCAGAGTTGTCCGACGAAGGTATCCGTCAGGCCTTACTCACGGCAATGAGGCGCGAAGCCTGGGCTACCACTGGCAACATCGCAGTGGGTGTCCGGGATGGGGTTGTGGAGTTCACTGGTTTCCGCCACTCCGAAACCGTTAGCCACGCGCTTCACGTGCTCGCCAAGAGTGTGCCCGGCGTGAAGCAGGTAGTTGATAGCACCTTGCGACGGCCCGTTGTCTTTGGTCCCTAAAGCTGTGCGCAACCTTGGTGCATGGATCGGATCTGATACCGCCAAGCGGATGAACAGACTCTGGTGTGATTTCCGCGTGGACGGGGATGGTAGTTCGCTTCTGGCTTGACCTGGCGAGGCATTGGCAAGTTGTTTGACGAGAAGGCAAGTTCGGCCGCGTGACTGAGGGTGCGGCAGGATCATGATGCCGTTTGGACGCAGGTTTCCTGCTGCCAGATCCAGAAGGCCTTGGTGCGGGCTCGCCGGTACTTGGTAGCCGTCATCAGGTGCCGGCGAGGACGTAAGTGGCCATAGATCATGCTGTGTGCCGAGAGGAACCGTTGGGCCTGCTCGGCCGACTTGAACCGTTGCATCTGCCGCTCCCACCGTCGGGTGGGTCGGTGGGAGTTCTCGGCGCGGTTGTTCAGGTAGCGGCTGCTCCGGTGTCGGACCTCGGGTAGGAGTTGGGACTGTCGGAAATTTATGGGATGGCCCGCCCCTCACTCCTGCTGGGGTAAGCTGGCCGGGCATT
>NZ_JBHLVZ010000047.1:0-19254 GCF_042433125.1 Muricoccus vinaceus
CCTGCCGCCCTACTCGCCCGACTTCAACCCAATCGAGAACGCCTTCGCTAAGCTCAAGGCTATTCTGCGCAAAGCCGCCGCTCGCAACCTCGACAACCTTTGGCGCACCATCGGGACCGCACTCCCTCAGTTCACGCCAGCCGAGTGCGCCAACCTCTTCACCGCCGCAAACTATGAGCCCAAATGAACGGAGTCTGCTCTAGGGTGCCACGGTCAGGCGCTTCCACTACGAGAGCCACGAACAGCTCCGCCAGCACCTCGCCGACTTCATTGCGGCCTATAACTTCGCCCGTCGCCCGTCGCCCGTCGCCCGTCGCCCGTCGCCCGTCGCCCGTCGCCCGTCGCCCGTCGCCCGTCGCCCGTCGCCTGAAGACGCTACGCGGCCTCACGCCCTACGAAGCCATCTGCAAAGCCTGCGATGCTTGTTCACGGTCAGGCGGCCGGAGTCGGGTAGCCGCAGGCCGCAGCTACCGCCGAGCCGAGACTTCCAGCAAGGGCGAGTAGGGCAGAGGCGTCCCCTGTCCGGGTTCGGCCAGCCGCTACAGCAGTTCCACTCAGGTCAGGTCGGCGTGGTCTTCTGCTCGCTTCTGCCTGGACGGGCGATGCTGGTGCGACACCGGCACAGCGGCAGGAAGGGGGAGTTGCATGGAGGGAGCGTCGTTCCGCCATTCCCGTGCCCCACGTGGCTGAGGCTCGGCCGTGGGTGCGTCAGTGACGCCCGGCACGGGCCAGAAGCACCTGACCCGGCCTTCCTCGCTGCGAAGCGCAAGGAAGACCACGCGCGTCACCTCGCCGTCCTCTCCGGTCTCCACGGCGAGGCGGAACATCAGCCCGTCCCCCTCACCCCCGCTGCCGAGCGCCGGAGCGAGCTGTTGCGCTTCACTCTCCTGCTGGCGGAGCGTGCGCTTGCTCGGCTCGTCGGCGTCACCCCAAAAGAAGCGCACTGGCACGCCCTCGATCCGAAAAACAAAATGGTGCGTCTCGTCCAGCACGCCGAGCCAGGGGTAACGGCCGGCTTCGGCGGCGCGGCGGAGCCGGTTGCGGCTGAAGGAGTAGGCGCGGCAGCCGATCAACCAGGCATCGTCGCCAGCCCAGCTGTCAGCCATGGCGAGCGCGTCGGTGCGCCCGCGGGCGAGCAGGCGGGCGCAGGCGGTGATGCGCTCCTCAGTCAGCGCGGGATGTAAGTCCCTGGCGAGGCGTGCCCTTGGGGCTGCTTCGGCCTTATTCGTCATGGGGGCAGCATAGCGCAGGGTGCTGCATCAGAGGACAGAGGAATGGAGGCGGTGTCCCGTGCACACTCTGCACGGGCCGATGCCACCGGCCCGCATCGTTTTCCTGACCCTTGCGGGTACGACACCTGAGGACCCGAGCTTGGTGACAACTTTTCGCCGGGGCAGGCAGCAAGGTCGAGCGGTTCGTTGACCGCTCGCCCCTGTGTCCATGCCCGGCCTTTGCGGTTCAGCAGAAATGCGCGCCACGTGTTTCCACAGGCACCACGTAAAGGCTCTGACTTGCGGTCATGAACAACTGATTTCGCCTCGTGCCACCGAAGCAGATGTTGGCGCAGATCTCCGGTAACCGGATCTGGCCGATGCGCTGCCCATCCGGCGCAAACACGTGCACACCGTCATACCCCTCACCAACCCAGCCGGCGCCCACCCAGACGTTGCCCTGCTCGTCGCAGCGAACACCGTCGCCGAAGCCCGATTTGCCGTTCAACTCCATGTCACAGAAGGTGCGCGGGTTGCGCAGGACCGGCCCGTCGACGTCATAAACCCAGATTATGTTCCTTGCCTGCGGGTAGTGGCTCGTGCCGCTGTCCGCCACGTAGAGCCGACGGTAGTCCGGGCTGAAGCAAAGGCCATTCGGCTTGAAGGCGTCGTCTGCCACCTTTGCCACCTGACCGCTCTGCGCATCGATGCGGTAGACTGCCTCCTTGATGAAGGGACGTGGGCTGTTCGCGCTCTCGGGCGTGCGCTGCCCCTCATAGTTCATGAGTGCTCCATAGCCGGGGTCGGTAAACCAGATGGCACCATCCTCCGGGTGCACGACACCGTCGTTGGGAGCGTTGAAGGGACCATCCGGGCCGCGTGCGGCGAGCACCGTACGCCGCCCGTCCGCCTCATAGCGCACCACGTCCCGATCGAAGTGCCGGAATGCGATATGCCGCCCTTCGCGATCAAAGGTATTTCCGTTCGAGAAGCCGGAGGGCGAGCGAAAGCGGCGGTGGACCGAGTGATCCTCCTCATTCAGACGTAGACACTCGTCGTTCGGGATGTCGGACCAGACAAGGAAACGACCAGTGGCATGCCAGGCCGGGCCTTCGGCCCAGCCGAAGCCCGTGGCCAGACGCCGGATGGAAGAGTTGCCAAGCGGAGCCTTGAAGCGCCTGGGATCAAGCGTAACGATATCTGCGTCCGGGTAGCGCACCGGTGGCGCACCGTGTTCATAACTCCGCTGTGCACTGGCAGGCATGGCAGCACCGGCCGCGAGCGCGCCAGCCACAGCGCCCAGCACAACACGGCGGCCGGTCGCAGTAGGCTCGTGTTTAATCATGTGTTTCTTCCCACAGTCGGGCCCGTTGCTCGGGCTCCTCTGGAAGGAACACTGGCACGGGCGCCAGCACCAGCACCAGCCGCAAGCTTCCTGGGCGGCGCCGTCATAGGCGCCCGCTTCCCTCAACCATCCCACCTGCCTCACGAGCTCTGCTGGCGGAACCCTTGACCCTTGGACGCTCCTGCGGACGAAATACCTCAGCCGGGAGACACAAAAGATCTCCGGCAGGAGGAACCTGAAAATGATTGTACGTCGGCATCTGTTCGCCTTGCTGGGGGCTGGGGCGCTCGCCGCCGGTGGCATCTCGTCCTGCCCGGCGCTGGCCCGTACGCCCGAAGCCCGCATGGCGAAGGTCGATGAGGCCGTCCGTGGGCTCGTCGAGGGACGCAGCACGCCGGGCATTGCGGTGCTGATCCTCCGGGAAGGCCGCCCCGTCTACAGCCGCAGCATGGGCACACGCGAGCCGGGCGGCACTGCGCCGATCGCCGACACGGACATGTTCCGCTTCGCGTCCATGACCAAGGCCGTCACCTCCGTCGCCGCGATGATCCTGGTCGAAGAGGGGCGGATCGGGCTGGATGAGCCGGTCAGTCGCTATCTTCCCGCGTTCTCGAACCTTCGGGTGCGCGGAGCTGATGGAAGCGACACGCAGGCCGCCCGGCCGCCCACCATCCGCGAGGTGATGACCCACACGGCGGGCTTTTCCTACAACTTCATCAACCGTCCGGTCATCGTGGATGCCTACCGCGAGGGGCGGGTCACCGACGGGCTGGACCAGCCGGATGTCACGACGGCCGAGGCGATGCGGCGGCTGGCCCTGGCGCCGCTCGGCTACCAGCCGGGAACAAGCTGGGAGTATTCCCTGGCCACGGATGTGCTCGGCGGAGTGATCGAGCAGGTGACGGGCGGCACGCTCGGCGCCTTTGTGACGGAACGGATTGCAAAGCCGCTGCGGATCGACAGCTGGGTCTTCAACGCGCCGGAGGCGGCACGGTCCCGCTTCGTGCCGGTGACACGTCCCGGGCAGCCCACGGGCACGCTTGGTACGGGCTATGTCCCGGTGGCAACGACCGAGGGCGTGCCTTATCCCGCGACGCGGGGCACCGCGACCCTCGACCCGAACCGGGCCTTCTCGCCGGTTGCCTATCACTCGGGTGGCGCGGGCATGAGCGGCACGCTGGGTGATTACGCGCGCTTCGCCCAGATGCTGCTGAACGAGGGTGAGCTGGATGGGGCCCGGGTGCTTCGCGCCGAGGCGGTCCGGCAGCTGACGACGAACGCCACGGGCACCATGCCGACGCTACGCGGGCCGGGTTGGGGCTTCAGCCTGGGCCTTGGCGTCGTGACCGACCCTGCCGCGGCCAAGACCGGCCTGCCCTCCGGCAGTTATGGATGGGGCGGCATCTACGGCACTCAGTTCTGGGTGGACCCGACGAACCGCGTGGTCGGGGTTGTCATGACGCAGACGGCCGTCATCGGATCGGGCCCGATCGCCAACGTGGTGCGGGAGGCATTCTACGCGCCGGACTAGGTCTGCCGCCGTGTCACCACAGTCTCCATCCGGTGCTGGAAACTAGGATGAAGATGCGGCCGGTGCATTGGCACGTGCAGCACGCGGCAGCGTGCAAGATCACGGCCGTGCATGGCCGTCTCGGAGACCGAGCGCAGAGGCTACGCAAGGTTGTTCTAGGCACGGGTGAGACCTGGGGCCGCAATCAGCGCGGCGAGCGAAGCCCACGGCCAAGGCGAAAATCCAAAAGGCCCCCTGACCTCGGGTGAGGTCATGGGGCTCTGCGTGCCTCCCACGAGGGAAGCCAGGGTTGAGGGGCGGCTACGAACCAGCGGCGTCGGGACGCATCTGCGCCCGGCGCTGCTGCCGGAGGACCGCGGCCCGGAAGCGGCGGAACTCGGGCACCCGCCGGAAGCGGGCGAGGTAGCCGTCATAGGTCAGCTCGCGACGGCACGGCGTGCAGATCAGCCATCCATGCTCCGGCCTGTTGAGGTTGCGGTGGAAGCAGTGATCGCACTCGGCGCCCAGCGCGATGCGGGCCGCCTCGGCCAGGGGATCTGTCAGCGCTCGCGCCAGAGCTGCTGTCACCTGACGGCTGACGCTATCAGCCCATGCCGCCTCAAGGAGCGCGAGCACGGTTGCTGCACGACGGAAATGGAGCAGACGATGGTGGCTTGCGGTGACATGCTGGTTGTGACGGACGCGAGGACGGAGGTGGTTGCGGAGTTCGTCGTGGCTGCGACAGAAGCGCTCCGCTGAAGTGAAGCTTCTGATCCCACGCATACATTGGATCCGGCCTTTGATGCCGCGGTGATCCTGTTCTCGCCGGTTATTCTTGAAGGCGCTGGCGCGCTGTTCAACCTGCTTGCCCAGCGCCGAGCGGATCGCGATTGGGTGCGAGCCATGCCCGTCCGTGGTGACCTGGTCGGGGATCATGCCTGTGTCCGACCTGGCAGATCGGAAGAACGTCTTGGCTGCCACCATGTCGCGGTGCTGGCTCGGCATAGTGTCGACCGGATCATCATTCCTGTCGATCGCCCGGTACAAGTAGCACCAGCGTCCACGGACCTTCAGGTATGTTTCGTCAACGTGCCAGGAGCGATGCCCAGGGGTCGCGTCCCTAGGCGTGATGTAGGACCTGACCGCGCCTGAGGGGCGGTCACCGCGGCGGTTTTCGGTAGGGTTTGGGTTGTCGAAACCTGCAACCCCGATCCTGGACCGACCACGATGACCGATGACGAGACTGCCCTTCGCGAGATGCTGGCGAAAGGCTCGGATGCGACCTTCCTGCGCGAGATGATCGGCTTTGCCGCCGAGCGGCTGATGGAACTGGGGGCAGGCGCGCTGACCGAGGCGGCTCCTGGTGATCGCAACCCGGGCCGCTTGGCAGCCCCTTCCATTGGTCGGGATTGTGGGGGCGCTAGTAAGCGCTCCTATCTTCGAGTGAATGTTGCTTCGATGTCGGTTTGATGACGCCCGGTGCGGGGCCACCAGTGAGACAGGGGGGGAGGGTGGGGGTTGCAGCGCCGGGCGGACGGGCGCGATCCGCTGAAGGGACGGCTGCTATGGCGAATTTTACCCTCGGTCGGGCTACATGAATCCTTCTTCGACGTGTCATCCAACGCAGAGCATGCGCTCGTTAGAACGGCCGGCATGAGCAGTTCGAGTTTTCAAATGAACATCCCTGGCGTCGCCTCCCAGGCGCGGCAGGCGATGATCGCGGAGATGCTGAGGACCCGGGACTTCCTTCGGGTTGACGAGCTTGCCGTGCAGTTCGACGTGACGACCCAGACCATCCGCCGCGACATCAACGGCCTTTGTGAGCAGGGCGTGGCACGCCGGCGCCACGGCGGCATCACCTGTCCCTTCAGCACCAACATGAGCTTCCGCGACCGCCAGGTGATGAACGGCACGGCGAAGCGGCAGATCGGCGCGGCCGTGTCGCGGCACGTGCCGGATGGCGCCTGCGTTTCCTTCGGCATTGGCACCACACCGCAGATCGTGGCCGAATGCCTCTCCGGGCATCGCGGGCTGAAGATCGTAACCAACAACCTGCCCCTCGCCCTCGCCGCCGCGCAGAACCCCGAATTCGAGGTGGCGATCGCCGGCGGCACGGTCCGCACCGGAGACCTCGATGTGTGCGGCCCGGCGGGCGAGGAACTGTTCGGTGCCTACCACGTGGACATCGCGATCTTCGGCGTCGGTGGCGTGGACGAGGACGGCCTGCTGCTCGACTACTCGCGCGAGGAGGTGCGCATCCGCGAGGTGATGATGCGCAACGCCCGGCGCTCCTTCCTCGTGCTCGACTCTTCCAAGTTCGGCCGCCCCGCCCATGTGCGCGGCGGACGGATCGAGGACGTCTCCGCGGTCTTCTGCGACGCGGAGCTGCCGCCGGCCATCCAGGACCGGCTGGCGCAATCCGGCACGGCCATCGCGCCGTGCCCGCCCCTGCCGACGAGCGATCCCGCCCGCCCCTGAACGCCTACTTCCCTCCCTTCATCCCTTCATCCCTTCATCCCTCCAGCCGGCCGCTGCCCGCGGTCGGGCGGCCAGCGACGCCCCGAGAGACAACATGACCTTCGAGATCTTCGGCCACCGCGGCACGAACCCCTACACCGACCACTCCGCCGAGGCGCACGCCGCGGCCATGGACTGGGGCGCGGACTGGGCCGAGTTCGACATTCAGATGACCTCGGACGGCGTGCTCGTGGTCGCCCACGACACGGGCACCATCCCCTCCACCACCCTAGCCAAGCTGCTGGCCGCCAGCCCCGGCACTATGACGCTGAACCAGGCGCTCGACCTCGTCGCCGCGAAGGAGGCGGAAACCGGGCGCGAGATCAAGATCAGCATCGAGATGAAGAACCCGTCCACCCACGCTGCGAAGGGCCTGGACATGCCGCAGGCCCTCGTGGACCTGCTGGTGGAGCGGGGAATCACCAGCACGGAGGATATTTCCGTCTCCTCCTTCGACACGGCAGCCACCCAGCGCCTCGCCACCACGCTCTATCCAGCCGCGGGCATCAGCACCTCCGTCGACTATGTTGGCTACAGTTTCGCAAGCGTGAACCTCGCCAATGTCGCGAAGTGGGCAGACACCATCTCCGTCAACACGCCCTACCTTTCCGCCGACCTGGTGGCCAAGGCCCATGCGCAGGGTCTGAAGGTCTATGCCTGGACCCACACCGGCACGGGCGAGGAGCTGCAGAGTCTCATCGACATGGGGGTGGATGGCGTCTACTCCGACAACACCCGCCTGGCTCGCGAATACGTCGACTCTGCCGAGGGCTACAACACCGTCTATGGCGGCACCGGCGCCGGCGTGGTCAGCGGCACGAACGGCCACGACATCGTCTATGGCCTGCAAGGCAACGACACCCTCCTCGGGGGCGCCGGGCACGATGTGCTGAACGGCGACGGCGGGAACGACGTGATCGTCTCGGGCGCTGGCGGCAGCAGCCTGCGCGGTGGCGGCGGCAACGACGTGCTGTTCGGCGGCACCGGCGCCGACACCCTGGCCGGCGGCGTCGGCAACGATGCGATCGTGGCGGGCGCGACCGACACCATCCGCTACGCGGCCGGGGACGGGATCGACCTCGTCTCGGCTGCCACGGGTAGCGCGGTGGTGGTCGAGGGCATCGCCTCCCGCCAGATCGCGGTCAGCGCGCTCGGCGACGACCTGCTGGTGGCCTTTGCCGACGGCGGCGCCCTGGTCTTCAAGAAGGGGGAAATGCCCGGCACCATCACCTTCGCGGACGGGGTGAGCCTGACGGGCGAGGAACTGGCCGCCGCAGCCGCTGGTGCCCCCCCCGGCGGGGTCGCCGCCGTCATTGCCGCGCTGGAGGCCGCGCGCGCGGCGGCCGGGCCCGCCCTCGCCCTGCCCCTCGCGCCCAACCTGATCGAGAACGGCAGCTTCGAGAACATCGATGGCACGCTGGTGCGCGATTGGGGCCGTTATGACCCGGACGGCAAGATGTCCGGCTGGGTGAATCTCGCCAGCGGCCGGGTGGAGCAGCACCAGGATACGGTCAGCGGCGTGAAGGCGGTTGAAGGTGCCTATTGGACGGACATGGATGGCAACCTGAACAACGTTCAGATCGCCCAGACCGTGGAAGGCGTGGACAAGGGCGCCACCTACCAGCTCAGCTTCCAGATCGCCGACACCGACCTGAAGGACACGACCGAGAAGCTGACCGTCACCTATGGCGGCACCGTGGTCTATTCCGGGGCGCCGAAGGGCGCAGCCTGGGAGACGGTCAACGTCAAGGTCGTCGGCGGCTCGGGCAACGGCTCCGACACGCTCGTCTTCGCGCAGAGCGGCGGCACCCTGAACGGCGCAGGCCTGGCGCTGGACAACGTGGCGATGATCAGGACCGTCGCGGCCCCGGCGGGCGCCGGTGATGGCAACCTGATCTTCAATGGCGGCTTCGAAAATATCAACGGCACCGACTACCGCGACTGGGGCCGCTACAGCGAGGCCGGCGTGATGCCGGGCTGGGACAACCTCGGCACCGGCCGCGTGGAACAGCACCGCGACACGGTTGCCGGCGTCAGCGCCGCGAAGGGGCAGTACTGGACGGACCTGGACGGCTGGCAGAACAACGTCCAGCTCGCGCAGGACGTGCAGGGCGTGGTGGAGGGCGCGGCCTACCGGCTCAGCTTCGGGATCGCCGACACCGACCTGAAGGATACGGAGAGCCTCACCGTCACCTATGGCGGGGTGGTCGTGTACCAGGGCGCGCCGAAGGGCGCCGCATGGGAGACGATTTCCGTGGGGGTCATCGGCGGCTCCGGCAACGGCTCCGACCGGCTCGTCTTCTCGCAGACCAGCGGCAAGCTGGACGGCGCCGGCCTGGCGTTGGACGAGGTCTCCCTGGTCAAGACCGCTGATCCCAACGCGCCGGTCCTGGCGCAGGCCGACACCATTCAGGTGGCGGCCGGCGGCACCGAGGCGGGCCTCGCAACCGTCGTGGTCGCCAATGACAGGGATGCCGACGCGGGCGACGTGAAGACCCTCGTCTCCGTGGACACCGCCGGCACTCTCGGCACCGTGTCCTTCGACGCCGCGACGCAGGCCCTCTCCTACGCGGCATCCAACCCCGCCTTCGCGGCGCTCGGGGCTGGCGCGACGGCGATCGACAGTTTCGGGTACACGGTCACCGACGGGCGGGGCTCGAACTCCGGCGCGGTGGTCTCGGTCACTGTGGTTGGTGTGAACGACGCCCCTGTGGTCGCGGCACCCCTCCACGCGGCGGCGACGGAGGACGGTGCGGCCGTGTCCCTCCTCGCGCTGGAGGGCGCGACCGACATCGACGCCGGCACCACCCTCTCCGTGGTGCTGGGCGAGGCCTCGCTGCCCGCAGGCCTGTTCTTCGATGCGGCGACGGGCCGCCTCGCGCTCGATCCATCCGCCACGGCCTATCAGGCGCTGCGCGACGGCGAGACGGCGCTGGTCACCGTGGCCTATGGCGTCACCGACGGCGCCGAGACGGTCGGCACCTTCGCCACCTGGGAGGTCACGGGTGTCAATGACGGTCCGGTCGCCACGGCGGATACGGCCGCCGCCCTTGAGGATGGCGCGCCCGTCCTGATCGACGCCCTGGCCAACGACACGGACGCCGATCTCGGCGACACCTTGACCCTCGTGTCCCTCGACACCACCGGCCTGGTCGGCTCGGCGGCGATTCTGAACGGGGCCATCAGCTACGATGCCGGTGGGGAGTTCCAGTCCCTGATGGCGGGCGCCCAGGCGGAACAGGTCATCCACTACACGGTGCAGGACGGCTACGGCGCGACCTCGACCGCCTCGCTCACCCTGACCGTGACAGGCGTCAACGACGGCCCGATTGCGGCAGACGACGCGGCCGCCGTGGCGGAGGACGCCACCTCCTCCAACCTGTGGGCAACGCTGCTGGGCAACGATACGGACATGGACGCGGGCGACAGCCATTCGATCGTTTCCGTGGACACGGCCAGGCTGAAGGGCACCGTCGCGTTCGACGCGGCGACGAAGACCCTGACCTACTCCGCCAATGCCGACGAGTTCGACCTTCTGGCGAAGGGCGCCTCGGTGAAGGAGAGCTTCTCCTACACCATGGCCGACAGCGCCGGCGCGATCTCGACCGCCCAGGTAACGGTCACCGTAACGGGCGGTCTCAACAACGCCGAGATCGCCGGGACGAACAAGGCAGAGACACTCACCGGCAACGACGGCGAGGACGTCATTCACGGCGGCAACGACAACGACGTCCTGTCCGGCCTCGACGGCTCGGACCAGATCTGGGGCGAGAACGGCGACGATCAGATCCTTGGCGGGAAGAGCATCGACTATCTCTTCGGTAACCGAGGCAACGACGTCCTTGACGGCGGAGAAGGCAACGACGTGGTCGACGGCGGTCAGGGCAACGACAATCTCACCGGCGGAGCGGGTTCCGACCTCTTCGTCTACTCGGCCTCCCTTCCCGCAGGGTCCGACATCGTTACGGACTTCGTGGTCGGCATTGATCGCATTCGGTTTGAGGGCATCGCATCCTACAAGATTACTCAAATGGACGTCGACCACAGCGGTAGCGCCGACAGCGTGATCTCCTTCGCCGGCAGTTCCGTCACCCTCCTCGGCGTGTCCGGCGTTTCCGACTGGAACACGCTGATGGGCTAGCGGAGCATCTCCAGGGGAAGACGGATCTCTTCTCCTGGAACTCCCTAAACGCTCTTCAGAGTTTCCAAGAGCGCGGCTCTAGCACAGGTTCTGTCAGCGCTCGCGCCAGAGATGGCTTCGCATGCCGGCTGATGCGCTCAGCCTAGCCTGCTTCAAGGATGGCGAGCACAGTGGCGGCACGACGGAGATGAAGCATGCGACGGCGGTCAGCAGGAACATGTGTTGATTTGCACTGAGAACTGACCCGGGGAGTGGAGTGCACCCTTCCCGGTGGACGGTTTGGGCAATATGGATTGACCCTCCTGCCCGTGCTTCCGGAGGATGGAAGTCATGGCACGGCATCGCTCCACAGTGTCGCGTCGCCCGCGGGTGCGAACTGATGGGGCTCTCCCGGTTGACCTTCCACGACACGGCCCCCGTTCCTCTGGAGGAGTAGAGCCTGCTCCCCCAGGTCGGCGCCATCTGCGACGAGTTCGAGTGCTACGGATATCGCCGGGGCGGGGCGGCGCTCCGTCAGCAGGGTGTCGTGGTAAACGGCAAGACGCTTCGGCGCCTGATGCGCGAGCACGGCCTGCAGCCCATGCGACATCGCCGCTACTTGGTGACGACGGACAGCAACCACGAAGGCCCGATCTTTCTGGACCTCGCCAGGGGTGTCGTTCCCGACCGCCCCAACCAACTCCGGATCGCGGACCAGACCTACGTGCCCCTCCCAGGCGGCTTCGTCTACTTGGCCGCCGTTCTGGACGCCTGGTCACGCAAGGTGGTCGGCTACGCCATCAGCCGGTCCATGGACGCCCGGATCGCCGTGGCGGCGCTGAAGGCGGCCTTCCGGAACCGCGCGCCACCCAAGGGCTGCGTTCACCACTCGGACCGCGGGTCGCGATACGCATTGGAGGCGTGTCGCGAGCCGCTCGCCGCCCACGGTCCGACGGGTTCAATGAGCCGATAAGGCAACCCCCAACGACAACGCCAAGGCCGGGAGCTTCATGAACACGCTCAAGGTCGAGGCCGTTTGCCTGGCCGTTTACGAGACCTTCGGGGACATCAGCGCCGACCTTCCGCCGTTCATCCACAACTCACGACGGCTTCACTCGGCTTTGGGCTCTCTCAGCCCCGTGCAGTTCGAGGATCAACACGCCCGGCAGGGGGTCAACACAAGGGCCTGAGCCCGTCCACTCACAAGGGCGCACTCCACCTCAAGTGGAGACTTGGCCGTCCTCTGCTCGCTCCATGTGCTGCGGGTACTCCGGCTGCTCTCCGTCGTCCCATCCCTGTGCCACATGGTTGGGGCCATGCCGGCCGCCCTTCCCGCGATGGGCAGCATTGTCCAGCTGACGGGCCTGATGTTCTACGTCTCGGGCGTGATGGCGACCAAGCTGTTCGGCGAGACCTTGCCGGAGCGGTTCGGGACCCTCGGCGATTCCATCTTCGCCCTGTTTCAGCCAATGACCCTGGAAGTCTGGACCGAAAATCTGGGCCGAGGACGTCGTGAAACCGGCGACGGAGCACCACCCCGGCATCCTACTGTTCTTCATCCCCTTCATTGTCATCTCAACCTTTGTAGTGCTGAACCTCTTCCTCGGGGTGATCGTCGAGGGCACCCAAACGCCCTGGGAAAGCCGAAAGAGTGCCGATGGCGACGCTGCCCAGGCCGCCACGGACGCTGCGGCATCTGCCGCCCATATGGACAGTCACATGTCGATGGCGGAGGTGCGCGCCCTGCGGCTGGAGATTGCCGGCTTGCGAGCTGAAAGAGGCTTGCGGCAAGTGGATGACCCTGGACCAAACCCCGGAGAACAAGAGCGCTCGCAAGTTATGGCCGCGAAGGTGTACCCTCCACCGCCCACTGCTACTCCTGGTTGGATTACCTGTCTCCTGACTGGTGGCTGTCATATATGTTTCATCAAAACGCAACCGAGAGGTCGCGACCGGCTCCTAGGTTCCGGCCGCGACCTGGAGCACTCCACTGTTGTGGTCCTGGCCGCCAACCTTGCTTGACGGAGACCACACGGTGAATCGACGCAGCCTTCTGCTCACGGCCGCCCCCCTGATCGGCGCCAGCATGCTCGGCGGCCGTCCGGCCTCTGCCCAGCAGGCCTCCATCACGGGCGCAGGCGCCACCTTCCCGAACCCGGTGTACCAGAAGTGGGCCGAAGCGGCTCGCTCGAGCGCCAGCATCTCCCTGAACTACCAGTCGGTCGGCTCGGGCGCCGGGCAGGCCCAAATCCGCAACCGCACCGTGGACTTCGGTGCCTCTGACGCCCCGATGTCCTCCGATGCGCTGCGTGAGGCCAATCTGATGCAGTTCCCCACCGTCATGGGTTCGCTGGTCGCCATCGTGAATATCGAAGGCGTGACCGACAATCAGATGAAGCTTACGGGTGAGCTGCTGGCCGACATCTACCTCGGCAAGGTCACCAAGTGGAACGATCCCCGGATCGTCGAACTGAATCCTGGCCTCCGCCTGCCCTCCACGGCGATCGCCCCCGTCTACCGGGCCGACGGCTCGGGTACGACCTTTGTGTGGGTGTCCTACCTGGCCGCGGTTAGCCCGGAGTGGAAGAGCAAGGTCGGCGTTGGGACCTCGGTCCGCTTCCCCGCTGGCACCGGCGCCCGCGGCAACGAGGGCGTCGCCGGCACCGTCCGCAACGTTCGTGGCGCGATCGGTTATGTCGAGAACGCCTACGCCACTCAGAACAAGCTGGTCTCCACCCAGATCCGTAACAAGTCCGGCGCCTTTGTGCAGCCGACCGAGGAGGCCTTCCTGGCGGCGGCTCAGAATGCCGACTGGTCTGCGCCTGACTTCGCCGCCAACCTGATCGACACCCAGGGTGCCACGTCCTGGCCGATCGTCAGCCCCACCTTCATCATCGTGCCCAAGAACCCGACCGATGCTGACAAGGCCCGCAACGTGATGCGGTTCTTCGACTGGGCGTACAAGAATGGTGACCAGCTGGCGAAGGACCTTGAGTACATTCCGCTGCCGAACACCGTGAAGGAAGCGGTGCGCGCTGCCTGGGCAGCCAACATCATGGTGAATGGTCAGCCGGTCTGGACCGGCCGCTGATCCATACGCCTGCATTCTGATACCCGGGCGGCGAGGTCTCGCCGCCCGGCCCAGATCCGGAGACGACCTTGTCCGATGCCGTAGCCACACCGAACGCAGCGATGCCCACGCGGTCTCGGAAGTCCACCGCCTTCGGTGATGCCCTCTTTGCCGGACTGTGCCGCAGTGCGGGCGTACTCGTGCTCCTGCTCCTGGGCGGCATCATCGTTGGACTCCTGATCGGCGGCTGGGATGCCCTGAGCAGGTTCGGAATACCATTCCTTTGGGGAACGAACTGGGATCCCGTTGAAGGGGTGTTTGGCGCCGGGGTCTCGGTCTACGGAACCGTCCTCACCGCTGTCCTCGCCATCGTCCTTGCCGTCCCTCTTGCATTCGGCGTGGCCTTCTTTCTGACCGAGCTGGCGCCCACCTGGCTTCGCGGTCCGCTTGGAACCGCTGTCGAACTCCTCGCCGCCGTTCCCTCGATCATCTTCGGCATGTGGGGCTTCTTCGTTATCGTCCCGGTGATGGCCACCTACATACTACCCCCCATTATTGACACGGTTGGCGAGCTCCCGATCATCGGCTCCCTGTTCCAGGGGCCTCCCTTTGGGACCGGGCTGTTCACCGCCGCCTTCATCCTGGCGATCATGATCCTCCCCTTCATTGCCGCAACCATGCGGGACGTGTTCCTCCAGGTGCCCGGCGTCTTCAAAGAGAGCGCCTACGGCCTCGGTGCCACCCGTTGGGAGGTTATGCGGAAGGTGGTCCTTCCCTACACCCGCACCTCGGTCGTTGGCGGCATCATGCTGGGACTGGGGCGTGCCCTGGGTGAGACCATGGCGGTCACCTTCGTCATCGGAAACGCCAACCGGATCTCGCCTTCGATCTTTGGCCCGGGCAACACGATCGCATCGCTGGTCGCCCTGGAGTTTGGCGAGAGCGAGCTTGGGAGCCTCAAGCTCTCCGCCCTTCTCGCCCTCGGCTTCATCCTCTTCGTGATCTCCTTCGTGGTGCTGGCCACCTCCCGCTGGCTGCTCCGCTCCCGGCTGAAGGTCTGACCGCTCATGAGCACGACAATGGATGCTCCCAACCGTCAGCCATCATCCGTTGGGAAGCGCGACGCCGCGGTAGCCCTGCGGCTCGGTAAGCGCCGCCGGATGATGGACCAGCTCGTCCGCCTGTTCTGCATCATCGCCACCGTCATCGCCGTTGGCTTCCTGATCTCGATCCTGTTGACGCTGATCATCCGGGGCGTCGAAGCGCTCGGGCCCAGGGTCTTCACCGAGATCACCTTGCCTCCCGGTTCGAACGGCGGCCTACAGAACGCCATTGTGGGTAGCCTTATCCAGGTGGCTATCGGAACCGCCATCGGGACACCGATCGGTCTGCTGGTGGGCACCTATCTGGCGGAGTACTCCCGCGGCTCCGCCATGGGAGGCGCAGTCCGGTTCGTCTCGGACATCCTTCTTTCCGCGCCGTCCATTCTCATCGGCCTCTTTGTCTATCAGATCCTGGTTGTCCCCTTCGGTGGCTTCTCAGGGTGGGCCGGTTGCGTGGCGCTGGCGATCATCGTCATCCCCATCGTGGTTCGCACCACCGAGGACATGCTCCGCTTGATCCCGGACACGCTCCGAGAGGCGGTGATCGGGCTAGGGTCGCCCAAGTGGAAGATGGTCACCATGGTCGGCTGGCGGGCTGCCGCATCGGGCATCCTGACCGGAGTGCTGCTGGCGGTCGCACGCGTGGCTGGAGAGACAGCTCCGTTGCTGTTCACTTCACTCGGCAACAACGGCTGGAACATCAACCTGGCGAACCCTTTCCCCAGCCTACCGATTGCCATCTACAGCTTTGCCGCCTCCCCGTACGAGGACTGGATCTCCCTCGCCTGGACAGGCGCTCTCGTGATCACCGTGGGTGTCCTCGCCCTCAACATCTGCGCGCGGGCCGTCCTGCGCGCGCCCAAGCAGTAGAGAGCACCATGAGCGGAAGCGCCCCCTTGTCCTCGACCCCGACTTCGATCCAGCCCATCCCCGGCCTGCCGTCGCTTGGGACCGGAGTGCCGTCCGGGGCCGAGCCGACAGTTCGGCAGACCAAGGATGTCGCCCCAAAGCCTGCGGGCGGACAGAACTCGTTCGGAGGCATGACGGCTCGCTCGAGTGCTATGATGAACCGCACCCGGCTTGCCATCCGTGACCTGAACTTCTTCTACAACACGAACAAGGCGCTCAAGGGCATCACGCTGGACCTGCCGGACCGCCAGGTCACCGGCATGATCGGTCCCTCGGGCTGCGGCAAGTCCACGCTGCTGCGCGTGCTGAACCGCATGTACAGCCTTTATCCGGGCCAGCGGGCCGAGGGCGAGGTGATGCTGGATGGACAGAACATCATCGACCCGGATCTCGACCTGAACGAACTTCGGTCGAAGATCGGCATGGTCTTCCAGAAGCCGACCCCGTTTCCGATGACGATCTACGAGAACGTCTCCTTTGGTATCCGCCTGCACGAGAAGCTCAACCGGGCTGAGCTGGACGAGCGTGTGGAATGGGCGCTGACCCGGGCGGCCATTTGGAACGAGGTCAAAGACCGCCTGAACAGCTCCGCCATGGGCCTCTCGGGCGGCCAGCAGCAGCGCCTCTGCATCGCCCGCACCATCGCGGTCCGGCCCGAGGTGATCCTGTTCGACGAGCCGACCAGCGCGCTCGACCCCATCAGCACCCTCAAGATCGAGGAGCTGATCGACGAGCTGAAGCGCGACTTCACCATCGCCATCGTCACGCACAACATGCAGCAGGCCGCCCGCTGCGCCGACCAGGTGGCCTTCTTCTACCTGGGCGAGCTGGTGGAGGTGGCGCCTGCCGCCCAGCTCTTCACCGCGCCAAAGCACACCCGCACCCAGGAATACATCACCGGTCGCTTCGGCTGACACGGCAGGAGAGGACAGTCAGATGGACCGCACCGTGAAGTCATACGAGGGAGACCTCCGTCACCTCCGGGATCTGATCGCCCGCATGGGCGGCCTGGCCGAGCGTCAGGTGGCCGACAGCGCCTATGCCCTGGTGCGGCGGGACGTGGAACTTGCGGGCGAGGTGGTGAGCCGCGACGCCCCGATCGACGCGCTGGAGCGCGAGGTGGACGCCTTCTGCGTCCGCCTGCTGGCGCTGCGCCAGCCCATGGCCGGCGACCTCCGCTTCATCATCGCGGCGCTCAAGATCAGCCAGGACATCGAGCGCATCGGCGACTACGCCCGCAACGTGGCCAAGCGCGCCATCATCATCTCCGGCCAGCCCTTCCTGGGCGGGGTGAACGGCTTCCAGTGGATGGCCCAGATGGTGCAGCGCAACCTCAAGGACAGCATCGACGCCCTTCTGCGCGAGGATGCCGAACTCGCCGAGCGCGTCTGGGCCGCCGACGCCCCGGTGGACGACATCTACACCGGCATCTTCCGGGAGATGCTGACCCACATGATGGAGGACCCGCGCAACATCACCGCGGCCACCCACATGATGTTCATCGCCAAGAACTTCGAGCGCATCGGCGACCACGCCACCAACATCGCCGAGACAGCCCACTACGCCATCAATGGAGCCATCCTGCCGGACGAGCGCCCCAAGGCCGACATATCGGCTGACCTGCCATCGACCCAGGCCACAGCATGAGGAGCTCCTCGCTACCCGAGCACCAACGCCCGACCATCCTGGTGGTGGAGGACGAGGCACCGCTGCTCACCCT
Source organism: Muricoccus vinaceus (assembly GCF_042433125.1). Lineage (NCBI taxonomy): Bacteria > Pseudomonadati > Pseudomonadota > Alphaproteobacteria > Acetobacterales > Roseomonadaceae > Muricoccus > Muricoccus vinaceus. The sequence continues at coordinate 17,506 of NZ_JBHLVZ010000047.1, forward strand.
GCTGCGCTACAACCTGGAAAAGCAGGGCTTCCGCGTGGAAGAGGCGACGGATGGCCCGGAGGCTCTGCTCAAGGTAAACGAGGCCAAGCCCGACCTGATGCTGCTGGACTGGATGCTTCCGGCCATGTCGGGGATCGAAGTCTGCCGCCAGCTTCGCCGTCGCCCTGACACGCGGGACCTGCCGATCATCATGGTCACCGCCCGCACGGAGGAGGCGGACGCGGTGCGGGCGCTCGACACCGGCGCGGACGACCACATCGGCAAGCCCTTCACCATCGAGGCGCTGCTGGCCCGCATCCGCGCCGTGATGCGGCGCGCCGCGGGGCCGGCCACCAAGGGCGCCCTGTCCTGGCATGACATCGCCATGGACCAGGACGCGCACCGCGTGACCCGCGGCGGCCGCAACCTGCACCTGGGCCCCACCGAGTACCGCCTGCTGGAATTCTTCCTCCAGCACCCCGGCCGCGTGTTTTCCCGCGAACAGCTTCTGGATGCCGTCTGGGGCCGCGACATCCACGTGGAGCTCCGCACGGTGGACGTCCATATTCGCCGCCTGCGCAAGGCCGTGAACGGCGACAACGACACCGACGTCATCCGCACCGTCCGGAGTGCGGGCTATGCCCTGGATGTTGAGGGCTGATTGTCTGGAAGGTGCTTGTCGCTCGGTTCATCTCTGAACGTGTGGACGTCAGCATCCCCGTGCGGATCTTCCAAGTTTCATGAGCCAGAAACGTTAGGGAGTACAGATGGGCCATGAGTGAGTTCCCGGCCGAGGGACCACAGGGCCGAAAAGCTGGCTTCTCAAAGTCAAGTCGACTTGTACTTTCCCAAAGGACTCGAGCAGTTGAACTCGGCGCCCTGCGCACGATCCTGACCATCCAGGCCTTCGACATTCTTGTGCTTCTTGCTCGGCACGCTCCTGAGGCGGTCGACAAGGCCACCATCGCCCGAGAAATCGGGCTCTTCTCTAGAGTTGAGTTAGACGGCGCTGTTCGCGTTCGTGTCAGCATGCTGCGGGTTCAGCTCAGGGCGATCGGGTTTCCCGAAGTCATCCTGTCCGGTCCGGGTCGAGCCTACCGCCTTTCGGAGTGGATCACGCCAGAGGTCGTGGAGGGGTCCGAGAACCCAGACCTGCCGAGCAGTGGAATTCGGGCAGCCTGCACAACGTCTCATAGGAAAGGCCGTGGCCCACTTCGCCGTGGGACGGCGGATGTGAGCCGTGGTGCCGGGAGGGATGCGCAGGAAGACCATTTGCTCGGTGATCCCGAACGCCCACCTTCAGGGATAGTGCTTACCCAATTCGGGCTGTTGGACCTCAAAAACCGCGCGTTGGATTTCGGCTCTGGGCGTCTGAACTTCGCAACCTTCAGGGATTTTGAATTCGTGGCGGCGGTTATGCGAGCCAGTAGCGCCGAAGTCGAAGAGGCACTCCTGCTGGAGCTCTGCAACTACGCCCCGGGCCGATTTGGACCACAGGTACTCAGGCGGACGTCGAGGCGCCTGAATGCTCTCCTAGAGAAGGTAGATGCGCCTTTTAGAATCGAACCCTGCGCAAAACCGTATGGGTCAGCATACCGAGGAGTGGCGGTTCCCACCGACGGCGCGGAGAACTGATCCGTAAATTCAATCTGCCCACGCGTCTTGCCGGCCAGGCCAGCACGAGACGTGCGAACAGCAGTGCTCCGACTAGAGCAGACTCCGTTCATTTGGGCTCATAGTTTGCGGCGGTGAAGAGGTTGGCGCACTCGG
>NZ_JBHLVZ010000048.1:0-5235 GCF_042433125.1 Muricoccus vinaceus
CTTCGCCTGACGAGTTCGTTCCAGCCAGAGCTGGCCAACGTGACAATGCCGTTCTCGGGCATCGCTCCTCCTGGCCCACGGCGGGCACAGTTGTCACATCAGCGTAAGCAACCCCGGGGAGGGGAGTTGCTTTCCTCGTTTGGAGGGCTACATCGCCGCCGTTTTTTTTGTGAACGATGTGGAGGAGGAACACTGCGATGGTCTCCCGCCTTTTTGGTCCCAGCCTCGTCCCGCAGGGCAGCGACCCATTAGGCTTTCTCCAGCGAGAGGTGAACCGCGCCTTCGACGAGGTATTCCGCGGCTTCCCCGCGGCGGTCCGGGGCGCGGCCGGCATGGGCGGCTTCGCTCCCACGCTCGACGTGCGCGAGGCTGAGGGTGGCCTTGAGATCGCGGCCGAACTCCCGGGCATGTCGGAGGACGACGTCGAGCTGCGGCTGGAAGGTGACCTCCTGACGCTCTCCGGCGAGAAGAAGGAGGAGCGGACGCGCGAGGACGCCGGGCTGCACCTTACCGAGCGGAGCTTCGGCCGGTTCCAGCGCTCCTTCCGCCTACCCTACTCCCCCGATCCGTCGGGCGTACGGGCCGAGTTCGACCGCGGCGTGCTGCGGATCGCACTTCCCCGCCCGCAGCAGCAGAAGAGTGGTGGGCGTATCCAGATCCAGCCGGCTAGGGGGTCGGGATCGGGCGAGGGCGTGGCATCGGCGGGAACGGGCACAGGAGGCACGTCGGTGCCGGCCAACGCCAATGGCGCCCCGCCTTCGGCCGGCGCGAGTGCCCCGGAGCAGCCGCAGGCGACGGGTGGGCAGCCCTCGGGTGCGGCAGGGAACAGCCGTCCGCCTGACAGGGGCTGAGGGAGCAGCACGCGGGGCGGCGGGCTACCCTCGTCGGCTCGCGCACTGGCCTAGAACCGAGATCACCACGAGAGAAACATCGTCCGGGAGGACGAATCCACGATGTCCGAAACTCTTTGTGACCTCTGCCAAACCCGCCCCGCCACGCTTCGCGCCGAGGTCGTGAGCAACGGCCGGCGCCGGACGATGAACCTCTGCGACGTGGACTACCGACGCCTCGTGGCGCGGGGCGGGGGACGGGGAGGTTCACCCCTGGAATCCCTGTTCGGGAGCGGCGGGGGCCTCCTCGACGACTTCTTCGGCGGCAGCCTGTTCGGCGGGCGGGACCCGCGCGAGGTCGGTGCGGGACGCCGTGGGGGGGACGCCGAGGGCGGGACTTCTATCCCGATCGGCGGTCGCCGCGGCGCCGGTGCGAGGAGCGCGGCCACCGAGCGCCTGTCCGAGCACACGAACGAGCTGCTCCAGGAGGCAGCCCGCACGGCGGGGGAGTGGGGCCGGCGCGAGGTGGACACGGAGCACCTGCTGCACGCCCTCGCGGACAGCGACGTGGTCCGCACGACCCTGGAGCAGTTCAAGGTCTCCCCCGACGAGCTACGCGCGGGGCTGGAGCGCGACGCCCGCCGCGGCGACGGGGGAGGGCGGGGCGAGGGCGGCGAGATCGGCGTCTCGCCCCGCGTGAAGGACGCGCTCGGCCGCGCCTTCGCCGCCTCCCGCGACCTCGGGCATTCCTACGTCGGGCCGGAACACATCCTGATCGGCCTCGCCGAGGAGGACGAAGGGGTAGCTGGGACGACGCTCCGCCGCCTCGGCCTGACGCCCCAGGCGTTGCGGCAGCAGGTCGTGAAGGTGGTCGGCCGCGGCGCCGAGGAAGGGCGCGTCGAGCGCCCGACGAATACCCCGAACCTCGACAAGTACGCCCGCGACCTCACGAAGCTGGCGACCGACGGCAAGCTCGACCCGGTGATCGGTCGCGCCCGCGAGATCGAGACGACGGTCGAGGTGCTGGCACGGCGCAAGAAGAACAACCCCGTCCTCATCGGCGAGCCGGGGGTGGGCAAGACCGCAATCGTCGAGGGCCTCGCCCAGCGCATCATCGCGGGCGAGGTGCCGGAATCCCTCCGTGGCAAGCGCCTCGTCGAGCTCTCGATCAACTCCCTCGTCGCAGGGGCGAAGTACCGGGGCGAGTTCGAGGAGCGGGTGCAGGAGATCCTGAAGGAGGTCCAGGGCCAGCAGGAGAACCTCGTCCTCTTCATCGACGAGATTCACACGATCGTCGGCGCGGGGCAGGGCGGAGGCGAGGGCGGGCTCGACATCGCCAACGTGTTCAAGCCGGCGCTGGCCCGGGGCGAGCTGAACCTCATCGGCGCGACGACGCTCAACGAGTACCAGAAGCATATCGAGAAGGACGCGGCCCTGGAGCGGCGTTTCCAGCCCGTCCTCGTGCCGGAGCCGACGGTCGAGCAGGCGATCATGATCCTCCACGGCCTCCGCGACACGCTGGAGGCGCACCACAAGGTCACGATTACCGAGGAAGCGATCACGGCTGCGGCGGAGCTGTCGGACCGCTACGTCACCGGACGCTTCCTACCCGACAAGGCGATTGACCTCATCGACCAAGCGGCGGCGCGGGTGAAGATCAGCACGACCGCGCGGCCCGTGGAGGTGCAGGAGCTGGAGGCCCAGGTCCGCCAGCTCAAGCGCGAGGGCGACTACGCCTCCTCCCGCAAGCAGTTCGACCGGGCGAAGGACATCCAGGGGCGGCACGACGCGCGCGCGAAGGAGCTGGAGGAGGCGACGGAGCGCTGGCGGCGCGAGCGCGGTTCCGGCACGGCCGAGGTACGGGCGGAGCACGTGGCCCAGGTCGTCTCGAAGCTTACGGGCATCCCGGTGACGGAACTCACCACCGAGGAGCGGCAGCGCCTGACGAAGATGGAGGAGCGGCTGCACGAGCGCGTCGTCGGGCAGGAAGAGGCGGTCCGCGCCGTGAGCGACGCCGTCCGCCTCGCCCGCGCCGGGCTGCGCGAGGGGCGGCGTCCGGTGGCGACCTTCCTGTTCCTCGGGCCGACGGGGGTGGGCAAGACCGAACTCGCCAAGGCGCTCGCCGAAACGGTGTTCGGGGACGAGGACGCGATGATCCGCCTCGACATGAGCGAATACATGGAGCGGCACGCGGTCTCGCGCCTCATCGGCGCGCCGCCAGGCTACGTCGGCTACGAGGAGGGCGGGCAGCTCACCGAGCGGGTGCGGCGGCGGCCTTACGCCGTCGTGCTGCTGGACGAGATCGAGAAGGCGCACCCGGACGTCTACAACTCGCTCCTCCAGGTGTTCGACGACGGGCGGCTCACGGACGGCAAGGGCCGGGTCGTGGACTTCACCAACACGGTCATCATCGCGACCTCGAACCTCGGGGCCGAAATCATCCAGCGCCACTTGCGGGAACGGCGCGGTTCGGACGCGGCGGGGCAGGCCGCGCTGAAGGGGCAGGTGATGGAGGTGCTGCGCGGGCACTTCCGGCCGGAGTTCATCAACCGCATCGACGAGATCATCGTCTTCCATGCGCTCGGGCGAGAGCAAATCCAGAGCATCGTCTCGCTCCAGTTGGAGCGCGTGAAGCGCACGGCGCGCGGACAGGGGATCACGCTGGAGGTAGACGGCAGCCTCCTCGACCACCTCGCGACGGCGGGCTTCCGGCCGGAGTTCGGCGCGCGCGAGCTGCGGCGTCTCATCCGCTCGGAGCTGGAGACCCGCCTCGCGAGCGCGATGCTCGGGGGCGAGGTGTCGGAGGGCGACACGGTGCTGGCGCGCTGGGATGCGGGGGCGGGCCGGGTCGTGCTGGAGCCGCGGCGCGAGGCGAGGGCAACTGATCCGGCCGAGGGCACGTCCGGTGCCGAGGAAGACAAGGTGGTGGAGGCCAGCCGCGAATCCTTCCCGGCAAGCGACCCGCCCGCCTGGACCGGAGCAACGGTCGGCTAGGCCAAGATGGACCGAGGGGACGTGCCAGCGTGAGCACTTCGACGAACGACAACGCTTTGCCGCCGCGGCCCGCGCCGGATGCGGCGCCGACGGGACCCGCCCGGAACGAGGCGATGGGTGCCCTCCTTGCGCGGAACTGGTGGGCGATCGCGCTGCGCGGCGTGGCAGCCATCATCTTCGGGCTGATCGCCCTCTTCGCCCCGGGCGCGGCGATGCTGTCGCTCGCCCTCGTCTTCGCGGCCTACCTCCTCACCGACGGCATCCTCGGGATCATCTCCGCCGTGCGCGCCGCGCAGGCGCACGAGCGGTGGGGCCTGCTGCTGGCCGAGGGCGTCCTGAACCTCGTCATGGGCGTCCTCGCCGCCTTCTTCCCGGTCGGCGCGGTGCTCGGCTTCGTGCTCGTCACCGCCGCCTGGGCGCTGCTCACGGGCGGGCTGATGCTCGCCGCCGCCTTCCGGCTGGACCGGAACCGCGGGCGCCTCTGGCTCGCCCTGGGCGGGGTGCTGTCCCTTCTCTGGGGCGCCCTCCTCGTGATCGCACCCCTCGCGGGCGCGCTCGTCCTCACCTGGTGGCTCGGCGGCTACGCCGTCGCCTTCGGGGTCGTGCTCCTGGTCCTTGCCGTCCGGCTGCGACGGCAGGGTGGGGAGGCGCGCCCTTCCACTCCCGCACGGGCCACCTGGGCCTGAGCGGCAACCAAGTCCACGCCAAGCTGGAGACGCATTATGTCCAAACGCCTCGTCCTCGCGGCTCTCGCCGCCGGAGCCCTCGTGGGAACGTCACTTGCCCAGACGGCCGCGCCTACGGCACCCGCGCCTACCACTCCAGGCGTGACCGCCCCGAGAAGCGGCGCGAACGACAGCCTGCCCGGCTGGGGCGGGACGCCGGCACCCCAGGCCGGGAGCGGCACCACTGGTGGCGGCTTGGTGACCGTGGCGCCCGGCGCCGTCGTCATCCCCTACTACACGGTCCAGACCGCAGACATGACGGCGGGGAACCTCATGCGGACGGAGGTGAGGAACCTCCAGGACGAGCGGATCGGGCGCATCGAGGACCTCGTCATCGGCAACGGGCGCGAGGTCACGGCGGTGGTGATCGGCGTCGGCGGTTTCCTCGGCATCGGCGAGCGCTTCGCCGCCGTGCCGCCGAGCGCGGTGGTCCTGACCCGCTCGCCGGATGGGCTGCTGCGGGCGGTCGTGGACGCGACCCGCGACCAGCTCCGCAGCTCGCCGGAGTTCCGCTTCGACGGCAACCTCCGGCGCTGAGGGACTGGCAGGCCGTGCTCCGTCCCGCGCGGCCTGCCCCTGACCTACCGCTCCTCGCCAGGTCGCAGGACCTTCTATGAATGGGTGATGCCCGAGAACGGCATTGTCACGTTGGCCAGCTCTGGCTGGAACGAACTCGTCAGGCGAAG
>NZ_JBHLVZ010000049.1:0-3728 GCF_042433125.1 Muricoccus vinaceus
GTGGCAGGCGCGCTATGCCGAACAGGGCGTGGACGGGCTGCTGCGCGACAAGACGCGCAAGCCTGGCCGGGCTCGTCTGCCTACGGCAACCGTGGCCAGGGTGCTGGCCCTGACCTGTTCGGAGCCGACCGGTGCGGTCACTCACTGGACCGGCCGGGCAATGGCGAAAGCGGTCGGCATCAGCCTGCGCGCCGTGCAGCGCATCTGGGAGGCCAGCCGCCTCCAGCCACACCGCCTGCGCACCTTCAAGCGCTCCACCGATCCCGCCTTTGCCACCAAGGTCGAGGACATTGTCGGCCTCTACATGGACCCGCCCTGCCATGCGGTGGTGCTGTCGATTGACGAGAAGAGCCAGATTCAGGCGCTCGACCGCACCCAGCGAGGCCTGCCGCTGAAGCCCGGCCGCTGCGGGACGATGACCCACGACTACAAGCGCAATGGCACCACCACCTTGTTCGCCGCTCTCAACACCCTCGACGGAACCGTGGTCGGCCGCTGCATGCCCCGGCACACCCACAAGGAGTTCCTCACCTTCCTCAAGGCCGTGGAACGCGCCGTCCCGGCAGGCAAGCTGATCCACGCCATCGTCGACAACTACGCCACCCACAAGCATCCGAAGGTGCTGGAATGGCTGGCCGATCACCCTCGCTGGGTTTTCCATTTCACGCCCAAGTCGGCGTCCTGGATCAACGCCGTCGAGGGCTTCTTCTCCGCTATCACCCGCAGGCGCATACGGCGCGGCGTCTTCAGGTCCGTCGCCGAACTCCAGGACGCCATCACCCGCTACATCCGACAGCACAACAAAGCAGCCAAGCCCTTCGTCTGGACCAAGTCCGCTGACGCCATCCTAGCCAAGCTCGCTCGCCTCCCTGAACCTTCTGAATGAGTCAGAGCACTAGTTAGCCAATCGAACGCGATGGTGCCGCCGAGTTGCCCCGACATGCTCCGCGCCACCAGCTTGCTTCCGTAGCCCATGTTGCCGGTAGGAGCTGTGACCAATGGTCCGCCCTGCTCGGTCCAAACCATCACGACCTCGTCGTGATGCTCGGTGCATCGCACATCCAGCGTGCCACCCGCCTGCGAGAGGGCGCCGTACTTGACCGAGTTGGTTGCCAGCTCGTGGACAGCCAAGGCCAGGGTGGTCGCCGCAGTGCCCCCGATCCGCACGTCCGGCACAGAGACCCGAATGCGGGAACCGGAGGCCGCGTCACCATCGTAAGGTGCCAGCAGCGTGGCCAGCATGTCGCCCAGCAGCGCCACCCGGTCCTCGATCTGGCCCGGGGCGGGACGAACGAGGTCGTGGGCACGCCCCAGCGAATTCAGGCGCTGCGTCAGATCCTGCGCCATCTCAGTCGTCGTTGCTGCCGAGCGGGCCGCGATGGTGGTGAGGGCAGAGGCAATGGAGAACAGGTTCTTGATCCGGTGGCTCATCTCGCCGGCTGCTAAATCCCGGACCTCCTCGGCCTGTTTGCGCGCGGTCACGTCGAGGAAGACTCCGAACATGACCCGGCCGACGATGCCAACATCTCCGCCCTGGCCACGCGCTGAAATCCAGCGAACGGCGTTACCCTGCAAGATGCCGAAGTCGATTTCGTAGGCACCGGCCGTAGCGCGGGTTGCCTGGAATGCCTCTCGTACCCGCTCCAGGTCTGCCGGATGGATGCGGCTGGACAGTTCCTCGAAGGTAACCAGCCCCTTTTGCTGCACCTGCCACAAGGCACGGGCCCGCTCGTCCAGGGCGATTTCATCAGTGTCGACGTTCCAAGACCAGAGGGCGATCCCGGCAGCGTCGGCCGCGATGCGCAGCCGTTCAGCGTCCCACACCGGAGCGCCTGATCCATCTCAAAGCACTGTGCTGGATCCTCTACCTGCGCAGAAGGGGTAATACTGCGTGCGCCGTTCGTTGCAAGCGTGGGGTCGCAGGCCCGACGAGAGGGACCAGCGCTGGAGGATACTGGCTTTTTCTATACGGATTGCAACTGATACGGCTCATAAGGGCAAGGCTGCAGAGGGGGCAAACTCCCCGGAGAACCGATCCTCCTTCAACATGGCGCCTACGCCTGGAGCGTTGCGGAAAGTCGCGTAACGCTCGCGGGTGGCCGCACGCGCGGTGGCGTAGCGTTCAGCCGCGGTGGTATCGAAGTTTGGGGTGAGCGGCGCGGCCTCGATTACGGATCGTTCGCCGGCACTGCCGACAGCAGCGCCTTGCCGTCCCGGATCATCTGCAACTCCGCTTGCCGCGTTCCGGCACCTTGTTGCATGGACTGGCGACTTGGAGGCGGTGAGCCTTACGGGTAGTTCAGGTCAGGCAAGTCGGGTCCATTCCGGACGTCCAAGGTCAAGCATGCGGTTCAGGACGTTCGTGGCAATTGCCGCCTCGGTCGCCTGCCGGCCATCTGTGCGCGAGCGCAGTGCGTCGCCGATCACACGCTTCCACCGAGATATGTCCGCCTCGATCAGGGCGCGATGGTTGTAACCAGATGCCCTCTGCCATCCCATACGCCCTCGCTCCGCGATGGTTCGAAGGTGCCGGTCACGTTGCGTCGGCGCCGTCTCGGCCGCCTCACTTGGCACCCCGCTGGAGCGCGGCGGGACGATGACGTCTGCGGCCGGATGCCGCTGGGCCACGGCAGCGTAGACATCGTCCCTGTCGAAGGCACCGTCGGCGGTGAAGGAAGCGACAGGTCCTTCAACTTGGTCGAGCAAGGGGCCAACCTGCGACCCGTCATCGGCATCATGGTTTGTCAGCACCGACGCGACGATCCGCCACGTGTCGGCGTCGGTGCCGAGGTGGAGCTTGCGCCATCCCCGGCGCGTCCCGGTGCCGTGTTTCTCCACCAACCACTCGCCAGGGCCGCATAGCTTTAGCCCCGTGCTGTCTACGAGCAGGTGCACGGGCATTCCACCCCCCTTTGGTGCTGGCTCGGGCACCACCAGGGTTTCGGCTCGGCGGCTCAGGGTGGAGTGATCAGGCACGGCCAGATCGAGACCGAGCAGCTGGGTAATGGAGCCGATCAGCCCCTCGGTTTGACGCAGGGCTAGGCGGAACACGGCGCGCAACGTCAGCGCGGTGGTGATCGCCAGGGCGGAGTAGAGGGGCTGCCCACCCGGCGTGGTCCTTGGCTCCGCTTGCCAGGCTGAGATCGCTTCCTCAGTGAACCAGACGGTCAAGCTTCCGCGCTGCCGCAGAGCAGCGTCGTAGTCAGACCAGTTCGTTACCTTGTACCGCTGCTTCGGGATGCGGTGCCGACGGCCAGAGTTGGTTTTGAACGGCATGCTGGCATCCAAGCTGCTGGGCCACAGACCTGCCCCCTAACTCCCCGCGTCTCCACCTCCAAGCCGCCGGTCCGTGCAACAAGGTCAAGCGGCGCTGGTACTTGGCGATCAGCTGCGGGTCGAAGGTGGCCTGCCGGTCCCGGGGCACCTCGAGTGCGATCCGCCCGGTGTCGGTCACCACCGACTTGCGTCCATAGCCGTTGCGGCTGTTGCCCTCCCCAGCCTCTCCGGCCAAGTGGTGATCCATCTCCGCGTTCAGCGCCCGCTCGGCGAAGGCCTTCTTGAGCTCATCCAGCAGGCCGCCCTGGTCGAAGGCCGTTCGGGCATCCGAGCCCGCCAGCAGCTGGTCCAGAATAGCATTCGGGATCCGAGGCTCTTTGCGTCGGGCCATGGGGGAACTCCTTTCGTCCCATCATGCCAAACCACACACGGACGTATGGCCCGCCCCGTCC